>VGTJ01000052.1 GCA_016874775.1 Deltaproteobacteria bacterium | reverse complement strand
GTCCGCTAACACCTTCGTTATCGCCGCCGTCAACGTCGTCTTCCCATGATCAATATGCCCTATCGTCCCCACATTCACATGCGGCTTCGTCCGCTCAAACCGCGCCTTACCCATCGCTTCACTCCTCGTTGTTAGTTAGGGTTAAAAGGGCTTTTGCTCCAAAGGTCAGGGAGAACGAAGCCCAGGAGCGGGATCGAACCGCCGACCTCGTCCTTACCAAGGACGTGCTCTGCCGACTGAGCTACCTGGGCAATAGCAAAACGGACCCCCATTTCTGACATTTTACTCCCGACAGAGTAACTCACGCAAAAACTTCATTAAAAAGCGGGAAACGGGATTCGAACCCGCGACCCCAAGCTTGGAAGGCTTGCGCTCTAGCCAGCTGAGCTATTCCCGCGTCACTGTCTTCAGTTACCCACTTATTTCATTCACCGTTTTCATTATGGAGAGAGGAGGATTCGAACCTCCGAAGGCGTACGCCGGCAGATTTACAGTCTGCTCCCTTTGGCCACTCGGGAATCTCTCCATATCTTGTTTTACATTGCCATGACTGAAACAAGCTGACGATAGGACTTGAACCTACAACCTACTGATTACAAATCAGTTGCTCTACCGATTGAGCTACGCCAGCAACTATTCGGCCCCTGCAAGACGCACTGCAGGGTTCTCGTAGCCCTAGAAGAGAAATACGACAGGCGAGACCATGTTTTACGTTTCATAAATTTTAGGAGTCGTAAAACTTATCGATTCACTATGCACAAGTCAAGAGCAGGAGACAAAGACCGTGCCGAACGGTGCGTCAGCAAACCGCAGCGTTGGTAAAAATCAGTACGCTCCTATTCCCTCTCACCGCAACAACATTCTTCATCGTGGCTAACGAAGCCGTCAGCTCACTTCTCAGGTGTACGATTCTTACCGCCTCTTTGTGGTATCCTACGCCGGAGGAACTCGTATAGCGCAATCGCACCAGCAGCAGAAACATTCAGCGACTCAACCTGGCCCAGCATAGGAAGAGAGACCGTACAGTCACACATTTGTCGCGTTAACTGACGGAGTCCCTTCTCTTCTCCACCAAGGACAAGGGCAATTTTATGAGAGAGCTGAAGCTCATAGAGTGATTGCTGTGCATCTTGGACCAATCCGACAATCCAATACCCCCGCTCGCGAATCGTGGATAACGCACGGGCGAGATTTTCGACCCGAGTGATAGGCAAATACGCCGTTGCTCCAGTCGCCGTTTTTTCAGCAACTGCAGATAATGGTGCCGAGCGCGATTCCGTAATAACCACTCCAGCAACACCTGCGCCTTCTGCGGTGCGTAAGAGAGCGCCAAGATTACGTGGGTCGACAAGCCCATCGAGCACCAGGAGCAACTCTCCTTCCTGCGCAAGGAGGTCGGGGAGCAATACGTATGGAAATGGTTGCAGACGAGCAGCGGCTCCCTGATGCACTCCCCCATTGGTGAAATCCTCGAAAAACGCTGGGGTCTCATAACGGACCGGGACATGCGCTTGGCGAGCAAGCGCCTCAAGTGCTGACCCCTTAAGCGATGGGAGTAAGTACAGTTCAAGAACGTGCTGAGGGCGCGCACGCAAATGTTCACGGATAGGATGCCAACCATACAGTCGTCGCGATTTACAATCTTTTTCTTTTTTCCTAGGATGCGGATGCATGGGCAAAATTTTATGTCGCTATATCTATCGAGAACTTGCGACTCCTTTCTTTTTTGCTCTGCTCATTTTCACGATTATCTTATTTACCGTCCGCATCCTCAAGCTCGTTGAGCTCGTCGTCAACCGTGGTGTCCCGCTCGAACAGTTACTCGCTATTTTTCTCTATATTCTGCCTGCGTTCTTTGAAGTGACAGTGCCCATGTCGCTCCTTCTTGCCCTCCTGTGGAGTTTTGGCCGGTTGTCTTCGGATCGAGAGATTGTGGCGCTCAAAAGTTGCGGCATTAGCTTTCTGCAAATGGCGGTTCCTGTCGCTGTCGCCACACTGCTAGTGTTGTGTGGAACGTTTTTCCTTACTTTATATGCACGCCCATGGAGCAACGCGGCATTGCGAGGGGTGATCTACGAGGTCACGAAAACACGCGCAACTGCTGGCTTGAAGGAAAAAACCTTCAATGATGAGTTCGCTGGCGTCGTTGTCTACACTGATGAGATTCACCCACCAGGAACGTTGTTACAAGGGGTCATGATCGCCGATAATCGGAGTGCCCAAAAACAGAATACGATCTTCGCTCGCCAAGGGCTGGTTGTAGTGAATGAAGACAATCAGTTACTCACTCTGCGGTTGTTCGATGGCACAGTCCATAGTACGGAAGTATCGCGCAAAGGGTATCAGACCACTCACTTTTCTACCTATGATTTAACGCTCAACCTGGCCGCGGCGCTTACGGAGATGACGCAAGCAACTGCCGCACCGCAAGAGCTCTCGCTTCGTACCCTACAATTTGTGATCAATGAAAAACAACAGAATGGGGAGCGTGTCAACGCGGAATTGTCCGAATGGCATCGCCGATTCTCTTTGCCCTTCTCTTGTGTCGTGTTTGCGCTGCTTGCTCTTCCCCTTGCTATTCGTCCGGCATGGGGGTTTCGCTCACATGGGTTTGCCATTAGTATTGCCATCATTGTCGCATACTATGTTCTCCTTACGGTAGGAGAAACGCTCGGCAAGAAAGGTTCTCTGCCACCAGCACTTGCACTATGGCTGCCGAATTTGGTACTCGGCACCGTAGGGATTATGCTGTTCTTGCGAACTGCACAGGAAAAACGTTGACGCCCCGCTGGGTGTGGAACGTTCCCCTCCTTCATTCGTTGTTTGAGAAACAATATAGTCATGCGGTGATGATTTGCTATGTCGTTTGCGAATGCCTCTTCTTTTCGGATTATTCCACTGTACCTGAGCAGAGAGTTTCTCCGCACCTTCTGTTTATGCCTGCTCTTTCTGTGGACGCTCGCACTTCTGATCGACTTCTTTGACCGCCTGGACGACTTCATCCGTCAAGACGCTAGCATCTTTTCTGTTCTTCGTTACTTTTTTTTCAAAGCACCGTTGTTCGTTTCGCAGATGGCACCAGCCGCAGCCCTCACGGGTTCCCTCTTGAGCCTGAGCCTGCTCTCTCGGAGTCGCGAATTACTGGCATTAAAGGCATGCGGAGTGAGCACAGTGCAAATTGCGCGCCCGTTGCTCTCTGTCGCAGGAATATTAAGTGTCGCGATCTGGGGCTGGAATGAAGTCATTGTTCCGCCCGCATTTCATAAAGCACGGGTGATTAATTCTGAAGAGATCAAAAAGAAACCATTTAAAGGATTCTTTGACGAACGCGGCTTTTGGTATCACGGCGAGAGAGTCTTTTATCATATCGAGCATTTTGACCTGCACGATAAATCTCTTTCAGGTTTGACTATCTATCAGCTTGATGATCAGTTTCAGGTCCGATCTTTAGCCGAGGTCTCACGCGCAGTGTGGAAGGACGGAAAGTGGAACTGTGAGAACTTCCAAGAACGATCCTTCTCTAACGTTCAACCTATCGCGGGTCAGCTCTGTCATTCGCTCTTGCGCGAGACACCAGATGACTTTGCAATTGTTGCATTAGAGGCGGAAGAATTCTCCTCTCAACAACTCCGGCAATACATTCTCGATTTACAAAGAAAGGGATTGGATACCACAGAATATCAAGTAGACCTCTACTTGAAGGGGGCACTACCCATCGCCACGCTCACGATGACCCTTTTGGGGCTGTCTCTCGCAGTTCCTGGAGCAAAACAGCTGACGCTGACAACCTCACTGGGGCTTGCACTGGTGATAGGCTTTAGTTACTGGGTGCTTCTTGCACTCTCGGTATCTCTTGGTCACAGTGGCGCGTTATCACCATTTCTTTCAGCCTGGATAGCGAACAGCGCCACGTGTCTGGTGGGAGTGTTTTTTCTACTTGGTGTCGACTGACCCGCTCGCAGAGAACCTTACCGTTTTGAGTATTGTGGCCGTTTTCGCGCTTTATGTTTCCCGTATTTCTTACGTTCCACTTCGCGTGAATCGCGGGTAATATAGCCAGCCTTCTTTAGTGGCGAACGAAAATCTGGGTTCGCCTTAAGCAATGCACGGGTCACACCGTGACGGATCGCAGAGGCTTGGGCAGAGTTACCGCCACCTTGTACATTGGCGATCAAATCATATTGACCTTCTGTTTGTGTCACGGCAAAAGGCTGTTGCACAATCATTTGGCCAGTTTCTCTGCCAAAATACGATGAAAGGGGTTGTTGGTTGACCTCGTAGTTTCCGTTGCCACTAAAAAGCCGCACCCGTGCAACCGCCGTTTTCCGCTTCCCTGTACCCCAGTACTCTGTTCTTCTTTCAGCCATACCCTATTCCCCGACGTTTAACTCCATTGGTTGCTGTGCGCGATGCGGATGCTCTGATCCAGCATACACTTTCAGTTTGGTTGCCATACTCCGTCCAAGGCGTGTCTTGGGCAGCATACCTTCGACCGCCAAGCGCACCACCTCTTCAGGCTTCGACGCCAACATCTGCCCGGCGGACGTTGAACGGATACCACCAGGATATTCTGTGTGGCGGTAATAGATTTTGTCTTGCAACTTATTCCCGGTAAAGCGAATTTGGCGGGCATTGATCACAACCACAAAATCCCCGCAATCAAGATGGGGAGAAAAGGCTGGGTTATTCTTCCCCCGTAACGCTGCAGCAACAACGGTAGCAAGGCGACCAACGGTCTTGCCCGCAGCATCGACGATGTGCCATCGTCGAGCATCGAGTAACGTGCCTCTTGAGATTGTTTTTGTCTCCTTCTTCATTTCATCACTCTCTGTTCATCTAAAAAGGGTGGCGGGGCCGACGAGACTCGAACTCGCGACCTCCGGCGTGACAGGCCGGCGTTCTAACCAGCTGAACTACGACCCCACCATGGGCGGTATCCGGTTCGAACGGATGGCCCTCGGCTTGTAAGGCCGATGCTCTTCCGCTGAGCTAACCGCCCTTGAGCAAAGGCTACACAGGAGATTGACGGGGGCATGCTTTCCTTCTTCGCGACCGGAGGCGAGAGCAGTAACACTCAAAAATCTTCCCGTCAATCCCCTGTAGTTAGTGAGTCACAATTTCTGAAGATGAAGGCGGGACCGCTGTCTCAGGAGGGTATATCGCTTGAGCGAGATCTGCTTCGCGACGAACCAAGAAACTGTTCGGATCATCAAGGAGGAGGGCTTTACGCAAGACCTCATCTACATGAGAGACTGGTTCTACTTGTATCGCTTTGAGAACTTCAGCAGGAATTTCTTGCAGATCTTTTACATTCTCTTCAGGGAATAGGACCTTTTTGATCCCCGCACGGTGAGCAGCAAGGACCTTCTCCTTGAGTCCGCCGATGGGCAGGACTCTGCCACGGAGTGTGATCTCTCCAGTCATCGCAATATCATGACGTACCAAGGTCCCTGTGAGCGCAGATACGAGCGACGTGGCAATCGTCACTCCAGCTGATGGTCCATCCTTCGGAATTGCTCCTTCAGGAATATGTAGGTGGATGTCGATTTTCTGGTAAAAGTCTTTGTCTAAACCAAGCTCTTCCGCACGAGAACGAACATAACTCATTGCCGCCTGCGCCGACTCCTGCATTACCTCGCCGATCTTGCCTGTCACTGTGAGCTTGCCTTTACCCGGAACAACTGTCACTTCAGTGGCAAGAATTTCACCACCCATATCGGTCCACGCTAGACCAGTCACAACTCCCACTTTGTCTTCTTGTTCCGCTTTACTGACTCGGAACTTTGCAGGACCAAGGAACTTCGCCAGGTTCTTCGTCGTCAGACGGACACGTGCATTACGGTCTTTCTTAACAATTTCAACCGCTACTTTTCGACACAGCGTACCAATTTCGCGCTCCAGACTACGTACGCCAGACTCTCTGGTATACGAACGGATTACGGCAAGGAGGACACTGTCTGGGCAGTCGATATTTTGCTCACTGAGACCGTTCGTTTCTCGCTGTTTCTTGAGCAGATATTTTTTGGCAATATGGAGCTTTTCCCATTCGGTGTATCCAGGGATACGGATAATCTCCATACGATCTTGCAGTGGCCGTGGGATACGCTCCAACGCATTTGCTGTACAGATGAACATCACTTTGGAGAGGTCGTAATCAACATCCAAGTAGTGATCGTTAAAAGCGGTGTTCTGTTCGGGATCGAGTACTTCCATCAACGCCGCCGAGGGATCACCACGAAAATCGGTGGACATCTTGTCTATCTCATCAAGCAGAAAGACAGGGTTTCCAGAGCCGGCTTTTTTCATGCCGTGAATGACTTTTCCTGGCATCGCACCGATGTAGGTTCGTCGATGGCCACGAATCTCAGCTTCATCTCGTACTCCGCCGAGGGACACACGAATGAATTTCCTGCCGGTGGCACGTGCGATCGATTTCCCAAGCGAGGTCTTTCCAACTCCCGGAGGACCAACAAAGCAGAGAATCGGCCCACGTAATTGGCCAACCAGGCTTTGAACTGCAAGGTACTCCAAGATACGTTCTTTGACTTTTTCTAACCCATAGTGATCTTCATCGAGGACTTTTTCTGCATCCTGGATATCAAGTCGATCCTCGGTGTAGTCATACCACGGCAGAGAAAGGAGAGAATCTATATAGTTTCGCACTACCGTCGCTTCAGCGGACATGGGCGACATTGATTTCAGCTTTTTGAGTTCCTTCTCGACCTTGTCTCGGGCTTCGGCGGACATCTTCTTCTGTCGGATCTTTTCCTCAAGTTCTTGGATCTCGTTCTTGAATTCGTCTTTCTCACCAAGTTCTTTCTGGATCGCTCGCATCTGCTCGTTGAGATAGTACTCTTTCTGCGACTTTTCCATTTGCTTCTTGACCCGACTACGGATTCGTCGCTCAACTTCGAGAATTTCAATCTCCGACCGCATATGACCAAGCACTTTTTCTAAGCGTTCGGCTGGATCGATCGTTTCGAGGAGTACTTGTTTATCTTCAAGCTTGACACCCAGATGAGCAATGATCGTGTCCGCTAAGCGAGAGGGGTCGTCGATAGCCGCAACCGACATGATCATTTCAGGTGGGATTTTCTTATTGAGCCGAACGTAATTCTCAAATGTTGAATTGACCGTTCGAGTCAACGCATCAATGTCGGAGCCGCGGTTGTGCGCTTCCTCAATCTCTTCAGCTTCAATCCAGAAGAGATCGTTCTGGTCAAGATGGCGAAGAATTCGTCCACGCTTTTTTCCCTCGACTAGCACTTTGACAGTGCCATCAGGAAGGCGCAGCAGTTGGACAACATTACCAATCGTACCGACTTGGTACATGTCGTCTGGGATTGGATCATTGACCTTCGCATCTTTCTGCGTAGCGAGAAAAACCAACCGCTTGTTAGCAACAGCTTCTTCAAGTGCTTTGATGGACTTTTGGCGTCCAACAAAGAGCGGTACCACCATATGCGGAAAAACTATGATATCTCGTAACGGTAAAAGTGGCAGGCGCACACTTCCTCCTCTTTCGCGGGTATCTTTTTTGTCATTGCGGAACAACATAACCGCTTGCTCCCCCTACAAATGGCGCATGTGCTTTCCCTACGCGCTTTCAGCGGCAGCTTTCTGATAGAGTACGATCGGTTGCGCGTTGCGCGAAACCACCTCTTCCGAAATGAGGACTTCCTTAATGTTCGGCTGAGAAGGAATATCGTACATCACATCAAGCATTATGTTTTCCATGATCGCTCGGAGTCCGCGTGCTCCGGATTTCCGCTTGAGGGCTTCTCGCGCGATGGCCGCTAACGCCCCTTCGGTGAAACGTAAGTGCACGTTCTCCATGTCAAAAAGCTTTTGGTATTGACGAACGAGAGCATTCTTCGGTTCGCGCAAGATGCGGACGAGCGCTTGTTCATCAAGTTCTTCGAGGGTTGCTAGCACTGGAAGGCGGCCAACGAATTCCGGGATCATCCCAAACTTGAGAAGATCTTCGGGTTGGACTTCTGCCAGCAGTGCGCTTGAACTTTTGTCGGCTGCCCCCTTCACGTCTGCCCCAAATCCAAGGCTCTTTCCACCAATCCTGCGACGAATGATGTCATCGAGCCCTACAAATGCTCCACCACAAATAAATAAGATATTCGTCGTATCGACTTGAACGAATTCTTGTTGCGGATGCTTACGTCCTCCTTTCGGAGGGACACTCGCAACCGTTCCTTCAATAATCTTTAATAGCGCCTGCTGCACCCCTTCGCCAGAGACATCACGCGTGATAGACGGATTGTCTCCCTTACGGGCAACCTTGTCGATTTCGTCGATGTAGACGATGCCTTTTTGGCACTTCTCGACATCGTAATCAGCGTTCTGCAATAGGCTGAGAATGATGTTTTCAACATCTTCACCAACATACCCAGCTTCCGTCAAACTGGTAGCATCACCAATAGTAAAAGGCACTTGTAGAAATCTGGCGAGCGTTTGGGCGAGAAGGGTTTTCCCTGATCCGGTCGGACCAATGAGAAGGATGTTGGACTTTTGCAAATCGACATCGCTCGTAACCATCTGCGAGTCGACCCGCTTGTAATGGTTGTGGACAGCAACGGCGAGAATCTTCTTGGCGCGCTCTTGGCCAATGACATATTGGTCAAGGACACGTTTAATTTCTGCCGGTTTCGGCACAGCTGATACTGAAGAAAAAGAATCTTCTTGATCGCCTTCTTCAGCAATGATGTCATTACAGAGATCAATACATTCATCACAGATGTACACCGTCGGGCCTGCAATGAGTTTGCGGACTTCGTCTTGGCTCTTGCCACAGAATGAGCAGACTAAGTTGCCCGGACGATCATCACCATGTCTCGCCATATCGGCTCCTCGTCATTTTTTCACTAACCGACTTGCCACCACTTCGTCAATGATGCCGTATTCCTGCGCTTGTTGACTGGTAAAAAACGAATCCCTATCGGTATCTCGTTCGATTCGCTTACTATTCTGCCCAGTATGCTTCGTCAGGATCTGATTCATTTGTTCGCGCAGTCGTAGGATCTCTTTTGCTTGAATATCAATATCGGTTGCTTGCCCTTGCGCTCCACCTAATGGCTGATGCACCATGATGCGCGCATGAGGTAATGCATACCGTTTCCCTTTCGCTCCCGCGGCAAGAAGCCAAGCCGCCATACTTGCTGCTTGTCCAAGACACAATGTAGAGACATCGGGTCTGATGTACTGCATCGTGTCATAGATCGCGAGCCCCGCTGTGACTGAACCTCCGGGAGAATTGATGTAGAAGTGCACGTCCTTCTCAGGATCTTCAGCCTCAAGAAAGAGTAGTTGTGCAGTAATGAGGTTGGCCACATCGTCAGTCACCGCTGATCCCAAAAAGAGGATGCGGTCTTTGAGTAAGCGAGAGAAGATGTCGTAAGCACGCTCTCCTCTTCCTGTCTGTTCAACAACGATGGGCACGAGGTTCATAAACAATATCTTGTCCGATCTTAATCTTTTTCCTCTATAGCAGCAACGTCTCCTTCAACAATCTTTACCGCGGCTTTCTCGACGACGAATCGTAATGCTTTGTCATGCAATAAGCGGTTACGCAAGAGCCGTTTATTTTCCTCTTTTGCGTAATAGGCATCGACTTGCCCTTGCCGCTCGACACCAACGGAGGCAGTCACTTCAGCAATTTGCTGCTGGATTTCTTCGTCAGAGACTGCCAAATTTACTTGCTTCGCGAGCGCATCAAGTAAAAAAATCGACTGCACTTGTTTTCGCGCCTGCTTGAAGAATTCTTCTCGTATATTATCTGGTATCCCTGCCTCATTGATAGAGCCATCGGCATTTGGTCGCACAACTCGAGTTTCCACTAACATACGCCGCATCTGCTCTCGTACCAAACTTGGCGGGACTTCGAAGGTATTCGTTTCTAAGAGTCGAGTGATGAGAGCATCTTGCATTTGATTCTCAGACCGTTGATCTGCCGCCTTCTGGAGGTTCTGACGAACTTTCTCGCGCAATTCGTCCAGCGTATCACACTCACCATGGTCCTTGGCAAATTCGTCGTCGAGTGCAGGAACTTCTTTCCGCGCCAAGTCGTTAATTGTTACACGAAACGCAACAATCCGCTCCGTCGTGGGAGATTCTGCGGCTGGTTCATCCCCTCGCTGTGGCATCGGTAGGGAAAATTGCAACGTCTCTCCTTTTTGTGCACCGATCAGACGTTCTTGAAATCCGGGAAAGATGGCATCTTTGCCAGTCTCAACTAATCGGCCATTCCCTTGTAACCCAGCCAGTGGACGCCCGCCCAAGGATGCCGAGTAATCAATTGTGACCACGTCTCCATTCTCGACTCGATCACGATCTGTAAGAGGGTGGAGTTGCGCAAAGTTCTCGGTCAAGCGAGTAAGAGTATTGTTCACTTCTTCTTCGGCAACTTTGCTGGTGTGTTTCTCGACATCTAGTCCTTCGTAGTTTGCCACCGTAACTTCCGGGCGAACCTCAACCGTCGCTGAATAGCGAAAGGGCTGGCCAGGAGTGAGCTTTTCCGTCACTAATTGCGGGTCCGTCACAACCTGTAAAGAATGTTCCTGCAATGCTTGCCAGTAAGTTTCCTCTACCAGATAGGAACTCACTTCAGCGGCGACCTGCTCTCCATACTGACGTTCGAGTACTGAGCGAGGTACTTTTCCAGCGCGAAACCCCTTCACTTGCGCGCTGCGCTGGAAAGTGCGGTAAGTTTTTTCCAGTTCCTCCTGGACACGCTCAGAAGGGACTTCGATGTTGATTTTTTTCTGTACGGGGCTGAGAGATTCGATGAGTGCTTTCATAATAAACACAGGCAGGCAAATAACGAATTGCTAACGATAGGAGCCAGCGTGAGTGTCCGCGCTGCCCAGGCGTTGCTTCCATAACCAGTGCGAGAGGGGGGACTTGAACCCCCATCCGCGATTAAGCGGGCTAGATCCTAAGTCTAGTGCGTCTGCCAATTCCGCCACTCTCGCGTTGCTAATGGGCCGCCGGAGATTCGAACTCCGGACCCGCTGATTAAGAGTCAGCTGCTCTACCAACTGAGCTAGCGGCCCATACACAAATCCTCAGCGATCAGTTTTCAGCAGTCAGCTTTGGAAAGGACAGTAAAGAACATAGGCCTGATAATTTCCTTGGCCTCAATCTTGATCTTCCACAGCTGATAGCTGACAGCTAATAGCTGAGAGCTAAAAGGGTGAGTGAAGGGCCTCGAACCCTCGACCCCCAGGGCCACAACCTGGTGCTCTACCAACTGAGCTACACCCACCATAATTTCCTACACGCGCCAGAAGGGATTCGAACCCCTGACCCACGGCTTAGAAGGCCGTTGCTCTATCCACCTGAGCTACTGGCGCCTAGCCAGCAGAGAGTCAGGAACAACGCAGCAGAAGAAGCCGTTTGCCTCCCGGTCTCGCTGTGCAATCGGGGCGACTGGATTTGAACCAGCGACCCCCTGCGCCCAAGGCAGGTGCGCTACCAGGCTGCGCTACGCCCCGATCTGTTGCTTGCGAAACTCGATTAACAAACCCAACTAGAGAGCGCAAGGAGGATGCGGTCAACGAACATGAACCAGTGCCGTTGACAATACAATGAATAATGATCGCTTGATGAGGGTTAATGTGAATTTACTGCGGAAGCGACCTGGGGATGCATCGTTGTCGCAGTGTTCCAAGGGCGCCGCCGTTCCCACAACGCTAGCTCTTCACGCAGCCCAGATCGATGGGCAATTTGCTGCAGCGAAATCCCGGCTAAATAATTTCCCAGAATCCGTTGAGCTTCGTACCAAATTGAAATCTGACTACACACGGAACAATAACGGCAAGCGCGCTCTTTCTCTTCGAGACAACCCATGAGCGTTAAGGGGCCTTCAAGGCACTCATATACTTCTTTCAGGTTAATCTCTCCTGCCGAACGTTTCAGCGTGAAGCCTCCACGCGCACCCATATAGGACTGGACAAAGCCTCCACTCTCCAAACGCTTCATGATTTTGGAAAGAAAATGAGCCGGGATATCTTGTTTGGTCTGAATCTCACGGCGTGACACCGTAGCCCCTGGTGCCTGTGCCGCAAGATACGACAACGCCCGTAACGCATAATCAACGCGCTTGCCGATATTCATCAGCGAGCTACGTTCAATCGGACGGTCCTGGCTGTTTTTGACGCGTGTTCTCACGTGCACCACTGGCTCGTGAGAACTCTGAGTCATTTCTTTTGGTGCCTTCATTGCTAAACTATTCGTCCTCTGGCATCCCGAGCATCTTCTTGGCCTCGATACTCATCATACTCGGTTCCCACGGTGGTTCCCACACAAGCTCAATCTTGGCCTCTTCGACGTTATCCATTTCCATCAACTTTTGCTCGGCCTCGGCAGTCATGTACTGCCCCATGCCGCAACCACGTGCAGTGAGGGTCATTTTAATATCGATCTTTTTTTCGTCGATCACTTGAACATCGTACACAAGCCCAAGATCGACAATGTTCACCGGAATCTCCGGGTCGTAGCAGGTGCGCAACACTTCGTAGACTTCTTCTTGCGTTGGCATGCGATCTCTCTTTTCTTCCGGAGCTAGAGCTGTGCTCCACGAACAATTTGTTTCTGAGTCTGAATCTTACGTTGTAATGCCATCAAGGCATCAAGGACGTTCTCTGGGCGCGGTGGACAACCAGGAACGTACACGTCAACCGGAATGATACGGTCGATACCAGCTACGGTGGTGTAGTTGTCGTAGAAGCCACCTGTCGATGCACATGCCCCAAAAGCCATGACCCACTTTGGCTCGCTCATTTGCTCATACACACGTTTCAAAATGGGCGCCTGACGACAAGTCACTGTCCCAATCACCATCAGAAGATCTGCTTGGCGAGGACTGAAGCGTGGGAGTAGTGCGCCAAAGCGATCGATGTCGTAGGGCGTCAGGGACAATGCCATGAATTCCATCGCACAGCACGCGGTAGCAAATGGATAAGGAAACAACGAATACTTTCGCGCCCACCCAATCACTTTATCGAGCTGGGTCACAACGACAGTATCCGCAATCAATGCCTCTTCGCCACCTTGAGTTCGGGTCACTGGAGTAGGGGTAACTGTTTTCAGGCTCGCCATCGAGCTGTCCTTTCTTTCGTCGACTGCAGGGCAATTCCTTATGCAGCTTTTTCATCTTTCTTGGTGCGGTCTCGCCAATCTTCTACCGCTGCTTTAATCGCATCTTCTGCCAGCACTGAGCAGTGGATCTTCACTGGTGGAAGCGACAATTCTTTCGCAATCTCGGCATTTTTAATCGAGTATGCTTCAGCAACGGTCTTCCCTTTCACGAGTTCAGTCACGTAACTCGAAGAAGCAATCGCCGATCCGCAACCAAAAGTCTTGAAGCGCGCGTCTTCGATGACCTCAGTCTCTGGATTAATCTTCAGTTGTAACTTCATGACGTCCCCACACTCGGGGGCACCAACAACACCAGTACCGACGTTCTCTTCCTCTTTTTTGAAGCTGCCTACATTCTTCGGGCGCTCATAGTGCTCAAGCACTTTGTCGGTATAAGCCATACGCTACTCCTTTCAGCAATTACGCCAACACCCAGAACAACGCAATATCGAGTTTGTTTATCGGTCCTAAAATAGACTTATAAAGTCCACTTTGTCAATTACAGGGACTCACCACTTCTCATACACAACCGCTCGTCGTTGATAGCCAGCGCCACGAAGCAAGTCACGCAGTTGTGTAACCTGTGAACCAACCCCACAAATGTAAAAGTGTCGACTGCGATCCTCGTCTCGTTTTACGTATTGGTCCTCAACGTACTCCAGTAACGATCCTTGCACCGTAGATAATCTGTCGGATGTATATCCCCCAAGCAATTCGAGTGAAAACTGCACATGTTGCTGCGTCCAGGCCTCAAGTTCAGTTCGATATAACAGCTCGTATTCACGGGCAACGTGGTACAGCAATCGCACCGCAAACTGCGAGTGAGACTTTAATGCGCGGTGAATCATGGGGCGAATCGGCACAATCCCAATCCCATCAGCAAGAAAAATACATTCCGCCGATGGAGCCTGGCCAAGAACAAACGTGCCCCACGGCCCCGTAAAGGTCACAGAGTCACCGGCGCCAAGAGAAAACAGATAGTGAGACCCCTGCCCCTCGGGAACGAGGTTGAAGCAAATTTCTAGCGGGCCACGATCTTCTGGATTCGAAGCGATAGAGTACGGTCTCGTAAGAATCTTGCCAGCAACAGGCAACTGCAACGAGAGGAATTGTCCAGGGATAAAGTTGAGTCGCTGATCATTGGGGAAACGAAGGAAAAGTGAGCGAGTGTCAGAGTTATGCTCAACAATACGATCAATGATCGCTTCGGACACCTGACGTGAGTCCACCTTACCCTACCTGCTGATTAATCGTGTAACGCGGCACCAGGATAGTGACTTCGCCGTCCTTCTCAAATACCGCTTGGCAACCAAGCCGTGAGGTGGGAGTCAATCCTGGAGCACGATCTAAAAGATCATCCTCAGCTTCCTCATTCTCAGAGAGATTCGTCATGCCACTTTTCACAATCACGTGGCACGTTGTGCAAGCGCAATTCCCACCACACGCATGCTCAAGGGAGATCTCATGTCCAAGCATGATATCAAGGATCGACCCTGGCTGTCCGTCATGTTGAAACGGCGCCTTGTCCAGGTCGAACTCGATCACTTTCTCCGGGTCACCGGTTTCGTATGTCACTCGTAGTTTAGCCATGACTAAAAAAGTAGTCAGGAAAGGCAAATAGTGAAGAGTTAAGAATGAAGAGTTCAGAGTGTGAAAGAAATAAGATGATTTTGACTGTCCTCTATAATGCTTCACTCTTCACTCTCTTAATTACTTTTGTCCAGGGTTCACCATTTTTTCACTAGTGCACCACAAGCTGCCGTCGCGCACGTTCTTCCAGGCGTTGCGTCACGTGCTTCGCGATCTCACGGAAGGCTTTGCTTTGCGGGTGCTGAGGATTGGCAACGACGATCGGGGCCCCTTGGTCACCATCGACACGAATTTCACGCACCAGGGGAATTTCCCCCAGAAACGGCACCTTGAATTGCTGGGCCATCTTCGCTCCACCACCGTGACTGAAAATCTCAGCGCGATGGCCACAATGACTACAGACGTGATAGCTCATGTTCTCGATCACACCGATCACCGGAACATGAACATCTTCAAACATCTTCACGCCACGCCGCACATCGAGTAACGCCACATCTTGCGGGGTTGTCACGATCACTCCGCCAGAAAGGGCAGCCTTCTGCGTGAGAGTCAGTTGCGCATCACCAGTACCAGGCGGAAGGTCAATCACCAGTACGTCAAGGTCTCCCCAATCAACATTACGCACGAACTCGGTGAGCAATTTATCGATCATCGGGCCGCGCCAAATGATCGCTTGTCCGTCAGGAACTAACATCCCGACCGACATCACTTTGAGATTGTGCTTCGTCACTGGGACCATGCGCTTCTCTTCAGTTGTTGTGGGTTTCTCAGTAATACCCAACATGAGCGGCACACTCGGCCCATAGATGTCAGCATCCATCAACCCAACCCGTTGTCCATTCGCCGACAAGGCCAAGGCAAGATTGACAGCCACCGTGGATTTGCCGACGCCCCCCTTCCCACTCGCAACCGCGACAATGTGGCGAATACCGGGGATCTCTGGCTTCGGTGCCGCGGGCATTTGTACGGGAGCCGGTTTCTCGAACGTCACTTCGACCGGAACTTTCACAAACGGCGATAATGCTTCGACCACACCCTGTCGTAGTTGGGCAAAGACGCTTTGACTATCAGTCGAGGGCGCCAGATGCACGGTGACATTCACGCCACCAATCTCAATATCTTTGACAATCCCGAAATCCACGATATCGCGGCTAAACCCTGGGTATTTGACGCGTTTCAAGACTTCGAGCAATTCCTGCGGTGTTGGCATAACCGGCCGTTATCCTTTCGCCTGTTCTTGGCTGAGCGTCTCATGCTGCTCACTCAGCGTGCGCAAGTATTCAAAGGTATAGATCCCCGTGTCATGGCCATCTGTCCAACGTGGAGTAATTGCATAGTTGCCGACGGCACTGATGCTTTCAAGCTGAGGATTCTCAACGGGAATGAAGTTTCGCGTTCCCCCATGCCCCTGGCACACAGCACAGGGGCACCACCCACGCAGGTAGGTAAACGAATATTCACTCAGGAGGTCGTCATCCCACAGGATGCGTAACGACTTCTCTTCCATGACTGGAATTATCAATGCCGGATGCGGCATAAGCTCTCCACGTTATGGCCTCGGATTCAATAGGGCAAAAGTCTAACGCTGTTCAGTGCAATGTCTTCGGGCTTGCCTGCATCACCCGATTGGCAATTGTATGAAAAGCTCGCGATACTGCATGATCAGGAGACTGCAGAACCATCGGTTTCCCTTCATCACCACCGGTGCGAATTTCTTCGACAATGGGAATCTCACCAAGAACTTCAAGACCGGTCTTTTTCACACCGCCGTGGCCGAAGATCTCTTCGCGTTCTCCGCAGTGTGGGCAGAGGTAGTAGCTCATATTCTCGACAATGCCAATGATCGGCACATGCACTTGCTTGAACATGGCAATCCCGCGATTAACATCCAACAACGCCACATCTTGCGGAGTGCTGACAATCACCCCCCCATTCAACGGAATCTCTTGCGCAAGGGTCAATACCGCATCGCCAGTTCCTGGAGGAAGATCGACAACCAAATAATCCAAGTCACCCCAGATCACGTCACGGAGAAACTGGCGAATAATACCCATGACAATCGGACCACGCCAAATGACCGGTGATTGATCATCAAGGAAGAATCCCATCGAGATTAAGCTGATACCATATTTCTCAACTGGGTAAATTTTCTTGTCGTCCCCAGCACGCGGCGTCGCTTCACTTCCCATCATCAAGGGAATACTCGGACCATAGACATCAGCATCCAATACACCAACTCTATTGCCTAAAGCTTTCAAGGCTAATGCAAGATTGACTGAGACAGTCGATTTGCCAACGCCTCCTTTACCACTGGCAACGGCAATGACTTTGCCAACACCAGGCAACGGACTTTTTGCCGGAGCAGCAACGGGTCTCTGTTGGCCACCACCAAGACGACGACGCCCATCATGAACCACCACGTGCTCTACACCAGGCAAAGCCGAGAGCGCGGCGGTTATCTTCCCACCCAGATGTTGTAACACTTGATCGCTGGCACTCGACGGACGGAAATGAACCACGACATCACTGCCGTGCAGGCCGATTTCACTGACCAATCCTAATGTAACGATATCGTGTCGCGATCCGGGATAAGCAATTTTCTGTAAATGCGTACGGACTTCTTGTTCGGTTGGCATGAAAAACTCGCGGTCAAAGCATGTCGGAAGAATATGGGAGTTCTCTATCACGTAACACGCAACACGTAATAGGTGGGATACATGTTGCGTGTTACGTATTGCGTGCTCAGGAATCTAGGCGTGTTTCCATTGCACCTTCTTAAGATCGATACCGTCTTTGGCCATCTCGTAGAGGGGCGACATATCTCTGAGACGCTGCACAACTTCTACCACACGTTTCACGACATAATCGACATCCTCGTCAGTATTGAAGCGTCCGAGTCCGAACCGAATAGAAGTGTGAGCGAGGTCGTCGCCAACTCCAAGGGCTTTAAGCACATACGAAGGTTCGAGTGTTGCTGAGGTACAGGCTGAACCAGAAGACAAAGCAATGTCTTTGTTCACTCCCATTAGGAAGGATTCACCTTCGACATAGGAAAAGCTGAGATTGAGGTTTCCAGGAATACGCTCGGTAGGATGGCCGTTGAGAAATACGTCTTCCAGTTGACTGGTTAGCCCGTTGTAGAGTTTGGTGCGCAAAGCGATGAGCTTCGCCGCCTCTGCTTCCAACTCTTGTCCACACAGCTCACAGGCCTTACCAAAACCAACGATGCCAGAAACGTTGAGTGTACCGGAACGCATACCACGCTCGTGACCACCCCCATCCATTTGTGGCGTCAAGCGAACGCGTGGGCCTTTTGAACGAACGTACAGCGCACCGCACCCTTTAGGCCCATACATTTTATGCGCACTCATGGAGAGCAGGTCTATCCCATCCTGATCGACATTGACCGGCACTTTCCCGACTCCTTGGGTCGCATCGCAATGGAAGAGCACGCCCTTCTCTTTGGCGAGTTTGCCGAGCTCACGAATGGGATGGACCGTGCCAATCTCGTTGTTGGCATACATGATCGAAATCAGGACGGTCTTGTCGGTAATCGCATCCTTCACTGCATCAACATCGACTTGTCCGTATTTATCAACCGGGAGGTAGGTCACGGTTGCTTTGCCGGCGCGCTCTAAGGCTTTGCAGGTATCGAGAATCGCTTTGTGTTCAGTCACACAGGTGATGACGTGGTTGCCTTTATCTTTATAGAACTCAACGACGCCTTTTACGGCTAAATTGTCAGACTCGGTCGCGCCACTAGTGAAAATAATCTCTTTACCTTTGGCACCGATGAGCTTACCAATCTGCTCACGGGCTTGTTCGACAGCTTCTTCTGCAGCCCATCCGTACGGATGACTGCGACTGGCAGCGTTACCAAACTGCTCGCGAAAATAGGGCAACATCGCGTTCAACACCCGTTCATCCATTGGGGTCGTCGCCTGGTTGTCCATATAAATAACCCGCTGCGCCATATATTTTCTCCTCAAGTTGTGGTGCTGTCGCAATGTAGACTCTTAAGGTCTACTTTGTCAACGACGGTGCACTTCGCCCTGTTGCAAGCGTCGCCGATGCTCTTCATCAAGTGGCAGAATATGTACCTTGCCGGAGATGTCGTTCAGGCCAATATACACTTCAGTGTCATACACCGCCTTGATATTCGCGTAGGTCAAGACTTGCTCAGGGGTTCCATCTGCAAAAATTTTTCCTGACTTAAGCAACGCGAGGCGGTCGCAATACAGCGCCGCAAGGTTGAGGTCATGTATAATCGCAATGACGGTTAGCCCCTGTTCGCGACTTAAGCGCTTCAGCAAGTCATAAACTTCAACCTGGTGCTTAATATCCAGAAACGCGGTTGGTTCATCAAGCAGCAGTAATTGTGGTTCTTGGGTTAACGCACGGGCAAGAACAACTCGCTGCCGTTCGCCACCACTTAATTCGTGAATCTCTCGCGTCGCCAGCATGCTCACTCCCGTTTGTTCCATCGCATGCTGAGCAATGGCGAGATCGTGCGCCTGCTCAAAACCAAAGCGCTTCAAGTACGGCGAACGCCCCATCAGCACAACTTCAAGCACGGAGAACGGCAACTCAATGCGTGATTCTTGCGGCACCACTGCAATCTGTCGTGCTAAGACTTCGCGCTCATAGGTTTGCAGACTCTGGTCAGCAAAAAGGATCTGCCCACTTCGTGGTTTGGTCACTCCACTGATAAGGCGCAACAGCGTTGATTTCCCAGAGCCGTTCGGGCCAAGCAAGCCAAAGATTTCACCAGGAGTGACCCGCAACGAGACGGACGAGAGTGCCTCAATTTTCCCATAGGCAAAACTGACTGCCTCGCAACGCAGCACAGGCGGCAAGGTTTCACTCATTGAGCGAACACCTTTCGTCCTTCTTTACGCAGGAGGTAAAGGAAGAAAGGACCACCACACATCGCCGTCACGACACCAACAGGGAGTTCACTGGGACTCGCAACTGTCCGCGCCAGGGTATCCGCCCACACCAAGAAAAGAGCCCCCCCAAACACTGAGGCTGGAAGTAATAATCGATGATCAGCCCCGAACATCAAGCGTAACAAATGGGGGACAATCAAACCGACAAATCCAATCATCCCGCTCACGGCAACAATCGCTCCCACCAGTAGCGATGCGGCCAGGAAAATGCCGCGCCTGAGCGCTTCGATGTCCACACCGAGTTGTAACGCACTCTCTTCTCCCAAGGTCAGAAGATTCAGCCGTCGTCCTTGCACAATCAGCCATACCACTCCGATAGATACATAAAGTGAGGTTAATCCAACCGTCACATAATCACGTGCCGCCAGACTACCCATCAACCAGAAAAGAATCGCATGGCTTTGATAAAAATCAACCAGTGAGTTCACCAGCATAATCAGTGCGCTACAGAACGCATTAAACACGACACCAGTCAGCAACAATGCATACGGTTGTAAACGTCCATGCACCAATGCTAGCCGATAGATGAGCACTGTCGTCCCCATCGCCCCAGCAAAAGCAGCAATCGAGACAAATGAGAGCTTCACGAAGTCAGGAGCATGAGTGACCAAAGCACTCGTCCCTACCAATGCGAGAATGCCACAGAGCGACGCACCACCAGACACACCAATCAGGTGTGGGCACGCAAGCGGGTTATGCAGCAACGCTTGCAACGCTGCGCCAGCAACCCCTAACGCACCACCAACGACAGCCGCCAACAACACGCGTGGCAGTCGAATACGAAAGAGAATCACTGTTTCAGGATTATCGAGTGACGGCGCGTGCCATATCTGCGCAAGACTAATGGGCTCAGCGCCAATCGCGGCACATAAAACGAGCGACAACAGCAAAGCAACGGCAAGCCCGCTGTTGACCAGGAGCCATTTCTGCTTGGTGAGATAGGACATGGGCGGGCAGTAAAACGGAAAATGGGGGAAATAACCACTCCACCTCCCTTGTGTGATACGTATTACGTGGTGCGTTTTCTACGTCCTACAACACGCACCACGCATCACGTTTTCTCTACTGAAACCGCTCTGGATGAATCAGCCGCGCAATTTCCTCGAAGCCATCAGGCAGACGTGGTCCAGGGCGGAGGACGGTAGATGATCGTGTGCCATAGACTCGCCCGTCACGAACCGCAGGCACAGTGGGAAAGTTCTTCCAGATACCAAGGTACCTAGCCTTGTCATGCTCTTCAGAACCCATTGAACCATCGATAATCACTTCTGGTTGTCTCGCTACCGCAACTTCCAGACTAAAGCGCGTCCAGGGCTGATTTGCCTCAGCAGCGATGTTGATGCCATGTGCTTGCGAAATCAGTTCATCGAGAAAGATTCGGCTACCAACCGCAATCAGTGGCTCCTGGCCGACCACCATTAACACCCGCCGTCGCGGTACCCCGACCAAACGAGTCCGTATTGCCTCCATACGCTCGTCCATCTCACGGAGGAGCGCTTCTCCTCGTCCAACACGGCCAGCTTCTTGCGCGATCGTGCGTATCGAGGCACGAATTTGCTCAATGGTATCGACTTCGACAATTTCTACACGAATGCCAAGCTGCCGCAGTGTCGCAATCGCTTCGGGGTTATTCGGGGGAACACCAATCACGACATCGGGCCTTTTCGCTACAATCGCTTCAACGTTCGGTGCACTGTACGAACCAACGCGATCGATCTTTGCAACGTCGTGTGGAAAATCACAGAAGGTGCAAATACCAATAACTTCTGCCTGCGCACCAATAGCAAAGAGAGTTTCTGTCACTGACGGGGCGAGCGACACAATACGGCGAGAGACATTCTGCTTCTGTTGATCACTAGAAGTGCAGGAAGCAAGAAGCAGAAGAATAAGAAAGGGGCTCATTCGCATAGAGTCAACCTAACTGAGACGCTCCGTACAGTGCCCCGCACGCCCTTCGACTTCGCTACGCTACGCTCAGGACGAGCGGTGTTAGTTTCCGGTCGTGCGGAGTGTAACCCGCAGGGTGAAGTCGAAGCATGAACGGCGATTCCAACGAATAATTTGCGAACACGTATCTGGTTCATTATTCCTCAAAACGTCACCCGCACGCCCGCAATATAATTGAGCGGAGGCGAGCGAAAGCCCAGCACTTCTTGATAGTTGCGATCGAACAGATTCTCAACTCTCGTATACACGCTCAGCCGTATGTTCGCGAAGAAGCGCGGTACAAACGAATAAGACGCGGCAAAATTCGTTCGCGCAAACATAGGATTCTTACGCGGTCCGCGCGCTGGGTCGAGATCATCCCGTTCACCCACGACATTCACGTTCAGATGTAAGTTGAGCAGGTCGTCACTCCAAGACAGTCCTTGTCGTTCATAGTTGATACCTACAGAGCCATGCTTCGTAGGTCGGCGCAGCAACCTCCCATCCTGAGTATCAAAGTCGAGAAAAGTGAAATTGCCACTGAGTGTCAATCCAGGGAACACGCGTAACACAGGAATGACTTCTACCCCTTGGATATCGACCCTCCCTTTGTTTTGCGCCAGGAAAATAAAATTTGCAGGATCGACTAAAGCGCCTTCGACTAATCCCTTGACGCGACGGTTGAAGTACACTGCCTCTAGTGAAAAACGTTGTCCCCACAGGGTCTGTTCAAATCCGGCATTCCACTCACTGCTTCGTTCAGCATCAAGACGTGGATTACCAAAATTTGGAAAAAACAGCTCATTGAAATTGGGGGCACGAAAACCGCCAGCAAACCCACCTTTCAGTTTCGTTCCCGTTTGTGGAAATACATAGGCGATTGACCCGGCTGGAGTAATGTGGGTGCCAAAATCTTCGTTATCATCGACACGAAAACCACCGGTGATAAACAACCGTTCATTGAGTAACCGCAGTTGTTCTTGCACGTAATAGGCGAAATTGCGGCGGCTCTTCTTCGTATCGTAGTTTGAGCGAAAGTTATCAAAGTTGGACTGCACATCAGCTTTTCTTTCCTCAAACTCGAAACCGAATGTGATAACACTCAAGTGTCGCCAATAGAGATTCCCTTGGAATTCGCCAGTGAGTGTTTCTATCGGAATACGCGAAACGCCAAAACTGGAATTAAATCGGTCTGGCTCGTCAAAGAAGCGTTGATTATCGTGCACATAAGACCCAGCGACTCGATAGTCAAAAGTATCAAATGGCTGATGAGCCCACTCACCTTTCCAGAACAGGGTATTTGTTAGTTGGCGCGCGTTGAGATCTGGTACCGAAAGATAGTTCTTATTATTGAAGAGGCCGGTCTTTGCGTCCGTATAGCGAAAGAAATTGCGAAACGTGCCACGTGGCAGCAGATCGACATCAACGCGCAGATTGGTCGAAAAGTTACGATGCCCGTCATTGAAACGGCGGAAGCCGTCAGTGTCGACAGAAGACAGACCACCAGAAACACTGACGATCCCCTGTGACCCAGAGAACGAAAGTGTCTCACGGTGCGTATTGCCTTTTCCACCCTCGGTTGAGATCGTTATGGTGGGTTTCCCTTCACCTTTTTTGGTGATGATATTGATGATCCCACCAACAGCCTGTGACCCGTAGAGCGTGCCACCGCCGCCACGGAGCACTTCAATACGATCGATGTTCTCAGTCGTAAGACTGCTGAAATCAAACGCACCCAATGTGACGCTATTCACCTCTACGCCATCGATGAGCACAAGTGTATGATCAGACTCTCCACCACGAATAAAAACATTCGCGGTTGTTCCTAATGACCCGTTTTGTGCTATATCAAGCCCAGGAACGAGCCGCAGGGCTTCGAGGACTGTTGAGGCTTGTTGTTGGCGAATCTCCTCAGCAGTAATGACTGTCACCGAAGCTGCTGTTTCTGTCAGTGGCACTTCCGTGCGTGTAGCAGTAACAACGACTGGGCGGAGTTGTGTACTTTGTGACTGAACAGTCTGAGAAAGTTGAGCGCTAAGGACGGTTGGGAAACCTGACGAAAACACAAGAACCGCGACAAAAAAACTACGGCGCATAAAAACCCCAATCTTCACGGAGAAAATCAGGGCGCAGAAAAAGTCGACCACTAGCGCTCAGACCTTCCCCGCGGAAGGTATTCTGGCTATGGCCGGTCAGGCAGGTCTCCTGGCTTCGGGATCATCCTACTAGCCGCGCCTTCCCGGACTACCCAGTGGCATGAGCGGCGTTCGTCCCCCTTCACAGTTGCGGGGCAGCGGGGGAATTACACCCCCTTCCCTTTTCATCCGCCAATGGCGGAACCAAACCGGAATAACGAGTTGTCCTCATATGGAGATCGCATACACTTGTCAAGGCGGAAAGCCACGGACAAAAGGAAAACGACTTGCCGTACTCGTTTTTTCACGTCACAATGCTGCACGTAAAGGGATGCTATGCGGAATTGGCGTGCCCGATTGACTCCAGCGCAACAGAGAATCTACGACCGGAGTGTCGCCATCTCCCCCGTGCCCCTCAGCCCCACTCTCCAGCTCTTTTCGGCCACACGGGCACTCGAAGCAGCACTGCTCACCGAAGAAGAACAACACGTCCACACCCACGCGCAAACCGTAGTCAACCTTATCTGTGCTCGACTAAGCGTACGGACGATCCAAGTACACATACAAGGCGTACGCCCATCAAATCGACGCGGTGAACTGCACGGCTTGTATACCCAGTACGCTGGTGGCAGTGAGAGCGACTCGATCCAGGTGTGGATGCGCACCGCCAAACGTGGTCAGGTCGTTGCGTTTCGCACCTTCCTTCGCACGTTACTGCACGAAGTGTGTCATCACTTAGATTATGTCTACTTCAATCTGCGGGAGTCCTATCACACCGAGGGATTCTTCCAGCGCGAATCTAGCCTGTTCTACGCAGTGACTCGCCAACCAGCAACAGAAGCAACCGACCGACCACCAGCACAATCCCTGTCGTCTATGGTAGAAGCGATATTGGCGAATCGTCAGCAGACAGGGAAGTGAACCTCAATCGAAGCACACAAGATTGGAACAAGTACTGAGTAAAATCCCCCCGCGCGTCGCGCGGCTCCCTTTCACAAAGGGGGCATTTGGGTTCCCTCCTTTATCAAAGGAGGGGCAGGGAGGATTTCATGCAAGGTCAGTAAAGGTGAGAATGTTACATGGCCTGTAGCCACCAGTCTCTCTATTCCCTTTCCCACGAATCAGCTCGCCCTGCTTGTTGTCCTTGTAACTCAGACAATCGCTCCCGTGCCCCAGGATAGTCAGGGTCGTAGCGAAGCGTTTCCCGATACTCTTCAATCGCCTCGCGCGTATCTCCTAAATCGGCATAAACATCCGCCAGCTCAGCATGGGCACGTGGGCTTTGTGGGCACATACGTAATCCACGCTGATAGAGCGCAATCTTACGGTCTGGATCATCGGTATTTTTTGCCCGAACAAAGATCGGGCGAGCTTGTCGACACGCCTGCTCATCGCGTTTGAGCATCTGTCGCGGTCGGGGGCCAACATCTCCTGATGCGCGCCGGGTTTCATGATTTGGCCGTAAAATCTCAGCCTGTCGCTGCAAAGTCTCGAATCGTTCGTACGATGACGGATGCGAGGAAAAAAACCCGGCATTCGCCGTCTCAGGAATTTCTTCCGCCATCCGTCGCATCACATAGGCTGCCGCTCGGATCGTATCCCGCATCGTAGGCATAACGCAGTCCCACCGTATCAGACTCTCGTTCTTGATCTTGGTTATAGCGATTCAGGAACAAGCGACCAGCCAAGCCTGTCGCCATCTGTGCACCCGGAATAAAGGCCCCGGCAATGATGCTGCCGAGATTCAGTAACACGTTATTTCTGGCGCCTCGCTCCACGTGTCCTTGGGTCAAATGGGCAAACTCATGACCGAGAATCATGGCTAATTCATCATCAGATTTGACAAAGCGCAGCAACCCTTCGGCCACGATCACCTTACCGAACGTCGCTCCAGCATTCACCGACTTCTCTCCTGCCGCCAAGATCACATTCACCTTTGGCCGATTGGGAATCACCTGTAACAGGCGTCGCGAAACCCGATCAAGTTGAAGCAGCATGCGGCGGTACTCCGTCCGTTGCGCTGGTGGGAGATCGCGTAGCGCCTCCTCAAGGTCATCATTGGTATTGCGCTGCGCAAATGCGGGAGACCACGGCAACAATGAGAGACACACGAGAACGCTGATAAACCACCGTGTCATCATTTTCTCCTTTACCTTATGCTATAGTGCCTCACGAAGAAGAACACAGCAATCAGAGAGGGGACGCGTATGCCACAGTGGGTATATGTGAATGAGATCGGTAAACACGAAGGACAAGACGTCACGCTAAAGGGCTGGCTCTATAACAAACGGCCCAGTGGTAAGCTACATTTTCTCCAACTTCGCGATGGTACTGGGACCATTCAGTGTGTGGTCTTCAAGGGAGATGTCAGCCCGGAAGTCTTTCAACTGGCAGACCACCTCGCGCAGGAGTCGTCGTTGACTGTAACAGGGACCGTGCGCGCCGATAAACGCTCTCCCCTGGGTTTTGAGTTATCAGTCAAAGAGTTGCAGCTCCTACAAGAAGCGCATGATTATCCGATCACGCCAAAAGAACATGGCATTGCGTTCTTACTGGACCATCGCCATCTATGGCTGCGCTCATCACGTCAGCATGCACTCCTGCGCGTCCGCAGCGAAATCATCAAAGCCTGTCGCGATTATTTCGATAACAACGGGTTTACGCTCCTCGATGCGCCGATCTTTACGCCCACAGCCTGCGAAGGGACAACAACCCTTTTCCCGGTCGATTATTTTGGTGACACCGTGTACCTCACGCAGAGTGGTCAACTGTATATGGAAGCTGGAGCGATGGCGTTCGGCAAAGTCTACTGCTTTGGTCCAACGTTTCGGGCGGAGAAATCCAAGACGCGCCGTCACCTGACCGAGTTTTGGATGATCGAACCGGAAGTCGCCTATTGTGACCTCAACGGCGACATGGACCTAGCCGAAGACTTTATCGCATATGTCGTTCAACGTGTGTTGGCCAATCGCCGCCAGGAACTCGCGGCCCTAGAACGGGATGTGACCAAGTTGGAGCAAGTCAAGAAACCTTTCCCCCGTATCAGTTATGGCGAAGCGATTGAACTCCTGCAAAAGAAAGGCATCGACATTCAATGGGGCGCGGATTTTGGCGGTGATGACGAGACCATCATTTCCGAATCGTTCGATCGGCCCGTGATGATTCATCGTTATCCGACTGAGAACAAAGCCTTCTACATGAAAGCAGACCCAGAAAATCCCAAAGTTGCGCTGTGTATGGATGTCCTCGGCCCAGAAGGCTACGGTGAAATTATTGGCGGTGGTCAACGGGAAGACGACCTCGCCGTCCTGAAACAAAAGATTCTGGCTCATGGATTGCCCGAAGAAGCGTTCTCCTGGTATCTCGATCTGCGCAAATATGGGTCTGTCCCCCATGCCGGTTTCGGGATGGGCATCGAACGCATGGTCTCATGGTTGTGCGGACTGCATCACGTACGCGAGGCAATTCCGTTTCCGCGCATGTTGGAGCGGGTGACGCCGTAAGCGATGAGTAAGGTTCTTTATCTGGGCATTATCCCTATTTTCCCAACAACAGGAAGGAGGTAGGCATGGCAACATTAGAAGCCGATTTACTGTTCAACCTCGATATGCGTATCACTGGAGGAGAGGCAGTCGGCGTTACACCAAAAGGGACGCGGGTGATCGCTTATGTGAAGGGTACATTTGAAGGGCCCGGTTTAAAGGGCACTGTAGAAAATGGTGCCGATTGGTATCTGCTACGCTCAGATGGTGTCGGTGAACTCGACGTCCGCCTGACCATGAAGACGGACGACGGTGAATATATCTATATGAACTACACTGGTATCGCCGTGATCCCACCCGAGGTGCTTGCGAAAACAGCACCTGGTCAACTCCCGAGCGGCAAGATGGATACACTGCGTACAGCAGTACGCTTCGAGACCTCGTCGAAAAAGTATGAGCGCCTCAACAAAGTGCAGGCGATTGGTATTGGGAAAGCAGATACGAGTGCAGGAACAGTCGGCTACGCCGTGTATGCATTGAAATAGCAAGAGCCGCCCTCACAAGAAGATTGGATGTGGGAGGCTCTCAGAGCTTCACCCCCTCACGAATCGCTCGCACCAAGGCGATGTTATCCGTATGCCCCGTGCAACTGGCGGTGATCTTTCCATGAATCGGGCGACCAAGCAGATAGAGGTCGCCCATTAAGTCTAAAATCTTATGGCGGACTAGCTCATCAGGGAATCGGAGTGGCGGATTGATCACTCCTTGTTCGCCAATCAAGATACAGTTATTGAGGCGCCCACCATTTGCCAATCCCATCTGCTCAAGCATCTGGATGTCTTTGACAAACCCAAACGTTCGGGCTGGGGCGATTTCCTCGCGATAACTCTGCAAGTCACGATGGATATACTGATACTCCTGACAGCCAACCGGCGTAGGGTACTTCAGTGTATAGTACACTTCAAAGCGATCGGCCGGCTCAATCTGGATAAACTTCCCTGACTGTGGATCACCGACACAATAGGCCTTATCAATGTTCACCGACTCAAGTTTCTCGGTCTGTTCAACGATCCCAGCCCCTTCAAGCAACTTGCAGAATTCAAGAGCTGACCCATCAAGGATCGGGATCTCTCCCTGCATTTTGATCAACACGTTGGTGAGGCCATACGAGTGAAGGGCGGACATGAGGTGCTCAATCGTCTGGGCAGTAACACCGTCGCGACACAAGCTCGTCGCATAGCCTGTCGAGTCAACGTGATCTACCGTCGCAGGGATCATCACATCTGGTGCAGAGATCGCACTAAAGGCGATACCACTTCCCGGCGGCAAAGGATGGAGAATAACCCCAGTGCGGACACCTGAGTGCAACCCATGTCCGTGAATGACGACACTCTGCTTGATTGTCCGTGCCCGTTGTTGCCGCTGTCGATAGGAGACAGCGTGCATTTCTTCAAGGCCAGCAGTCGGACCATTGTCCGGTAGGCTGCCACTCGTCGTCCGTCCGGTCGCGCGGTGCACCGAGCGCAAGAGTGTTTCCAGGGAGAACGGTTTCTCGATGAAATCCGCCGCACCAAGTTTGGTTGCCCGCACGGCGGTCTCGATCGTGCCGTGTCCGGACATGACAATCACCGGCAGTTCGGGCTCTTGGGCTTTCAATCGCTCCAACAACTCAATGCCATCAACCTGTGGCATCCAGATATCAAGCAGCACCAAGCGTGGGCGCTGCATCGCAACCATATCCAATACATTCGGCGTGCCATCGGTGTCGAGTACTCGATACCCCTCATCACTCAACACCCCACGCAGAGTCGAGCGAATCTTCTCCTCATCATCCACCACCAAAATGGTCTCTTCCATACCACTCTCCTTCTTCCGCTTTTCCGTTTGTGCTATTCAATACCGGCCTCGACGACACATTCGTGGTCTGGGTCCGTTGGGCTGTGCGACGCACCGGTAGCTCGATAATAAATCGGCTACCTTCTGGGTAGTTGTCACGAACACGAATAAACCCTTGATGATCAGCGACAATCGTCGCGACGATCGCTAGTCCTAAGCCCGTTCCTTCTTTCTTCGTCGAAAAATAGGGTTCAAATAGACGATCTTTCACCTCTGGTGGAATCCCGCATCCCGAATCTGTCACTTCAAATTGCACGATCCCTAAGGTTCCGAGTAACCGCGTGTGAATTATAATCTGGTGCTGTCTACCATTTGCTGCGGTATGACACGCAGCCACGGCATTATCAAGCAGGTTACGGACAATGCGTTTCATACCCTCACGGTCAAGCTCAAGCGTGGGCAACCCGTGATCAGGAGTAAAGACAAATGCGATATCTCTATGTGCCGCAGCAAAAACGGGGATCACTTCCTGAATGAGGGCATTCAGATTCTCGGGTAAATGTTCAGCAGTGGGTAGTCGTGCAAAGGTAGAAAATTCATTCACCAGTTTCTTAATCGCATCAACTTCATGCGCGATGCTATTGACGCACTCATTAAAGACATCCGCATTATTCGTGATCTGCGGTGCAAAGCGCCGGTGCAGGCGTTGTGCCGCCAGTTGAATTGGCGTCAATGGGTTCTTGATTTCATGGGCGATACGGCGCGCAACTTCACGCCAGGCCTCCATACGTTCGACACGGACAATTTGTGTGACATCTTCAAAGAAACACACGGTCCCCAGAACGTCATGCTGCTCATCTGTCAGGAGCGTTCCAGTCATCACCAAAGACAGCACTTGCCCTTCTCGCCTGAGCTTCATCTGCCCGAGGGTTTCACTACCTCTTTCACTCCTCCCGTTCGCGGAGACCGAGAGTAATTCCTTCACCATGCGACGGACTTCGGCAAAATCGGGCACTGGAAAGACCGTGAGATACTCTTGACCGATGGCTTCGTTGGCAGTCAGCCCGAGCAGGCGTTCAGCCGCAGGGTTCACGGTCGTCACCACACCGTGGCGATCGAGTGTCACTACTCCGGCAGTGATATTTGCTAACACGGTCTCCATGTGGCGGCGGCGCGACTCAAGTTCTTGGTGACTCCGTTGCAGTTCGCCGGTCATGCGATTGAAAGCAGCGACAAGAGTCCCGATCTCGTCTTCAGCTTCACCCTCGATACGATGGGTCCAATGTCCCTGGGCAACCTCACGCGTCCCGGCAGCCAGGCGTTGTAAGGGAACGGTCATCTTTTTTGCCAGGAATAATCCCAACCACACCGCAGAAAATACGGCGACCAGTGTCACCAATGACATCGTCACGATGTAGTTGGTCTTCATCGGATGCTTGAGAATTCGCAAGTGGAGGTACTCACGAAACGCATTCATGACCTGTGCACTTTGTTGGGCGATGCTGCGTGGGACAAAGTATTCAACAATGACTGCACCGACGACCTCATTGCGCACAACGATCGGAACTCCGCCCAACACCACTTCGGCTTGGGCATTTTCTGTCGAGCGGACTTCGCGCAAGCTTTCACGCCGGAACACCCGATCAAGTAATGCGGTTTCGAGCCCGCTGCGCTCCCGAGTTTGCAATTCTGCAATAGTCGTGTTCGCCAATACACTCCGCTCCGGCGACAACACCAGAACGCGCCCTACATGCAACATCTCCCGTCGCGTTTCAATGAGTTCTTGCAGGACTTGCCGCCGCTCTAGGGCAAGCAACTCGTTCTGAGCGATCTCCGTCGCTAGAGTCTGCGCTTGAGATACCGCTTCCCCACCCAACAAATCGTAAAAGGTGCTCACAACGGCGAGTGATCCCTCTAACGCTCGCTCGACTTGGTTGGTAAACATGCTTTCGAGCGAACGCGTCATCACCGCAGTCCCCACGAGGAACAACAAGATCGCCGGAAAGAGGGCAATCGCAACAAAGGCGGAAACGAGGCGAAAGCGAAGGTATGCGCCCAACAGCTTTCGTCGCCGATCGTAAAACAATTTAATGAGATTACGAGCAACCAGAAAAACGAGAAGAATAAGCAGAACGATATTCAGGTTGATGAGGAGAACGAAAACGGCGTTGCCGGCAAGATTCTGCGTATCACTCAATTGCGGCAATCGCGTCAAGGAGAAGGCTAGCAGCACAACAGCGAGAGCCGTGGCGAGAATAATCGCCGCTTCCCAATAGAGTCGCCGTCCGTGATCGTCCGGCGTGTCGTGATAGTGGTGGCGGTTCTCCACGCGGACTCTTCTCCTAACGACGCAGGAAGGCAAACAACAGCGACAACACCACGCTCACAAGAATGCTTGTGGCAATAGGAAAGTAAAAAGAAAAGTTATCGCGTTGAACAACAATGTCTCCTGGCAACCGCCCAAGCCACGGGATTTTCCCGCCGAGCACCAACAATGCCCCAACACACACCAGCAGCCCACCAGCAATAATCAAGAACTTTCCCAGTTCCGCCATGCGGGTCTCCTTAGAAAGTGTTTTTTAATTCGTATTTTCCGTCGTCACCATCCGCAGCGTGCGCCGGATACTGGCCAAGTACACCATAGCGTCACTGGAAACGGTGGTATGTTCGAAGTCCCGACAC
>VGTJ01000051.1 GCA_016874775.1 Deltaproteobacteria bacterium | reverse complement strand
GAAGCCTATGATGAACACCTGCGTCAACGCACCCTTCGCCACCTCAAACGGACCGCCGCCCGGTTGGGGTTCACGCTCCTCCCCCAGCCCGTCTCGGCCTGAGAGTGTGTTTCTGAGCAGTGAAGCGAAGAATCTCTCAACCAGCAGTACAGAGAGATGTTTCGCTTCGCTCAACATGGCACCGTTGCAACCATTCTTTGCAAAAAGCCCAGAGAGTTCCCACTCTTCCCGCTACTGCATACCCCCATTCTTTCTCCCATCTTCCTCTCGCTCGTCAAGGGCAAGCATGTTCCTCCGCCCTGGTCTCCGTTTGGTCGAGATGGTAAGTGTGGCCTTCCATTTCATTGCTAAAGGAGATCGCATGGCTCGCACCAACCGCCGTTCATATGGCCCAAAGATCGATCCACGACCAGTCGATCGATCGATCTCGGTCACTGAGTTGATCGATCAAACGTTTCAAGCATATAACGCAGCACGGTTGCGCGAGGCAGCTCAGCTCTTTACCCGGAAGATGCTCGAACCGAATGTCACAATTGGTGTAACCGTTACAGGAGCACTCACGCCGGCAGGCCTCGGCATTTCCTGCCTGATCCCGCTTATTGAGCATGGCTTTATTGATTGGATGGTATCAACAGGAGCCAATCTCTATCATGATACCCATTTCGGCATCGGCCTCACCATGCATCAAGGTTCGCCTCACGTTAGCGATGTCACACTGCGGCAAGATCAGGTTGTCCGTATCTATGATATTTTCTTTGATTATGATGTGCTGCTGAAAACTGATGCCTTCTTCTTTCAAACCATGACCGCTCCTGAATTTCAGAAGCCGATGAGCACAGCTGAGTTTCACTATCACATGGGACGCTACGTTCGAGAACGCGAGAAAGCCCTCGGGCAGAAACGACGGTCACTCCTGTCGGTTGCGGCAGAGTATGGCGTCCCCATCTACACGTCTTCCCCTGGCGATAGTTCTATCGGCATGAATGTTGCCGCCCAGGCGCTGCGAGGGAACGGTCTCGTGTTCGACGTGTCACGCGATGTCAATGAAACCGCGGCAATTGTTTATGGCGCCAAGCGCAGCCGTGGCAAAAGCGGCATCTTTATCCTTGGTGGTGGCTCACCGAAAAACTTTGCATTGCAAACTGAGCCACAAATCCAGGAAGTGTTGGGGCTCGCTGAAAAGGGACATGACTATTACATCCAGTTCACAGATGCGCGCCCAGATACCGGCGGTCTCTCAGGCGCGACCCCGAGTGAAGGGGTGACGTGGGGCAAGGTCGACCCAGATGCGCTTCCTGACACAGTTGTGTGCTATGTTGACTCTACTGTAGCCTTACCGCTGTTGAGTGCCTACGCCGTAGCCAACCATGCGAAACGCCCGCATAAACGATTGTATGATCAACGGGAAGAGCTGCTCGCCACGTTGGCCAAAGATTACCAGAAGCACCTCAAGAAAAAGAAAAAATAACCGCTGAGAAAGGTTGCCCCTCTTCATCTGCTTATGACGACTCCTACTTTTACGCAAGAAAAGGATTGCGCTATCGCGGCAGCCCGCGAGGCTGGCGCGATCATTCGCTCTTTTTATTCTGCTCAGTACACCGTCGATTACAAAGATCGCAGGAAAGACAGCCCTGTCACGATTGCCGATCACCAGGCCAATGAGAAAATCCACGCGATACTTCGCGCTGCGTTCCCGCAGTATGGCTGGCTCTCGGAAGAGACGGTCGATTCCCCCGAGCGCTTGTCTCGTCAACGGGTGTGGCTTGTCGACCCGCTGGATGGCACGAAAGAATTCATTGATAAAATTCCTGAGTTTGGTGTTTCCATCGCACTGATTGACAATGGCCGACCGATGGTTGCGGTTGTCTATAATCCGATTCACGATCAGCTGTTTTGGGCTGTGCGAGGTCAGGGCGCCTGGCATGATCAGCGCCGGTTACAAGTCACCCAGACACGCCAACTCTCTGCCGCGACCATTCTCGCGAGCCGTTCAGAAACGAAACGCGGAGAATGGAAAAACTTCCTCTCCCAGTTCCAGATGCGACCGATGGGAAGTATCGCATATAAGTTAGCCGTTCTCGCGATTGGCGATGCCGATGCCACGTTCACCCTCACTCCGAAGAATGAATGGGATATCTGCGCTGGCGTCTTACTCGTGGAAGAGGCAGGTGGACGGGTGTCGCATCTTGATGGTCGGCAGGTCATTTTCAATCAACCGAAGACACTCTTGCAGGGGCTTGTTGCGAGCAACACTCTCCTGCATTCTCAACTGCTCAATCTGATTGCCAAATAGCGTTGAGAATGCGTGCAGGGGAATCCAGGCAACTCACACCTGAAACTCACGAAGGCACCGTCCGGAAGGCACTCTCGCTCTCGATCTGGGACGGCGTCTTCGCCAATCTCTATGCCAACCTCACAGGTGGTGTTTTTCTCGTCGGTTATGCTCTTGCGCTCAAAGCGACCGAGGTGCAAATCGGCCTGTTGGCGGCGTTCCCGGTGCTCGCCAACGTTGCACAGTTGTTTTTCACCTATGTGATCGAGCGGATCGGTCGTCGCCGCCCACTTGCGCTCTGGGCTGGCACTTGTGCCCGTCTGCTATGGCTCGTCATTATCGGCGCTGCACTCTGGGGGTTGCAACGTAAATCTTTGCTCTACCTGAGCATGTGGGTCATTGGTCTGTCGCAGATCGGCACCGCCATCAACAATCTGGCATGGATGTCATGGATGGCAGACCTTGTCCATGAAGAGCGCCGCGGTCGCTACTTTGGGCTACGCAATGCCGCGATTGGTGTGGCGGCATTGATTGCTACCCTTATCGGTGGCCGCTTTCTCGATGTCTGGAAGGACAGTCACCCCACTGGCGAGATGGATGCCCTGCTCATACTCTTCGGCGTCGGCGTTCTCACTGGCATTGTCAGTTTATTCATCCAGGCACGGATTTACGAACCACCGTTACACGAAGGCACTGACGGCCAGCCCTTCTGGCAGCGCCTGCAATTGCCCTTTCGTGATCAGAATTTCCGCGCCTTTCTGCTGTTCACGTTTCTGTGGAACTCAGCAGTCTATTTCACGGCACCGTTTTTCGCAGTGTACATGCTGAAGACGTTGCAACTCAGTTATGCCACGGTCACCACATACGCCGTGTTATCGAGTATTGCTGATCTTGCCAGTGTCCGTATCTGGGGCCGTCTGTCAGACCGAGAAACCAACAAACCACTTTTGTTGCTCGGCAGTTTTTTCGCCGCACTGATTCCGTATGGATGGTTGTTCACCAACCGAGACACGTTCTGGCTGTTCGTATTGCTTCATGTCCAAGGTGGGTTGTTCTGGGCTGGTATTCGGTTGTGCACGGGCAATCTCGTGTTAAAGATTTCTCCCCTTGCGCATCGTTCGATTTACTTCTCTACGTTTAACGCCGTTGCCGGGATTACCGCCGTCATCGCACCAATCTTGGGTGGTATTGCCCTGAAGCGTCTTCCTCGCATTCTCCAAGAATACGATCTGTCCTGGAGCCCCTTTTTAGTACTCTTCTTTGTCTCGTCGACGCTCCGTCTGCTTGCTCTCCCTTTTCTTGCTCGCGTCCGTGAACCACGCGAACGGAGCGTCTGGCAAGCGGTGCAGATTATTCGCAATGTCCGCGCGTTCACGACGACTATGGGATTCAACCTCAATTATCACTTCTGGTTATCAGGAAAGCGGCCACCGCCAGATGAGTCATCGCGGTAAAGCACGTCTGAAACGCAGAAGGGAAGCGGCTGCAGAGAGGCGCTGTCTGGGTACTCAATACTGAGAAACCAGGTATGGTCGTACCTGTACACCTCGACTGAAGAAAATCATCATGGTACGATGGAGAAAATTTTTTGGTGTACATCTGTGGCACAGTTTTCATCCCTCTTCCGCCGACCTCCAAAACCGCGTTGCCCGGCATGTCACAAGTGGAATCGTGTGTATCTGACGGGCGGGTCATATCTGTGGCATTGTGTACAGTGTGGCACAGCACTAGAATTGCGCCCCCCAATTGCTTTATGGAGTATCCTTGTGGTTCTTGGTGTCAGTGTCCTAGCACTCGCAGCACTGCCGCTGCTCCACCGATAATAGAGGCTTGTATGGCGCATCTCGGAGTACAACTCTCGCAGATTGAGCAAATCTTTGCGATTCTCGACCGGCTCGGTATCTCGCGTGAAGCGGTTGTCATTCCCCTTCGCCCGCAGGGGCCCGGCAATGTTCGCACCTTACAGAACGGCAAACTCGAAATTGTCGTTCCAGCTGAGACCCCATTTGAGCAATGGTATGCCTCCCTCGAAGGCACCATTCAACAACTCTACACCCCTTAAGAACTTTCAGCTCGTTTTCTTCCTGTTGTTTGCAGTGGGCTTCATGGTCCAGGGCTGGGGGGAACGAGACGGTTTGTTGCAACACCCCGCGCGAACCGGAGTGGTCATGGTTTTTGCTCTGAGCACCTTGCTGCTCTTATTTATCCCACTTGAACTCTTTTCTGAAGGGACGAAAGAAGTACGTCGTCAGCGGTGGCTGACGTTTCTTGCTCTCGGCACTGTTGGAGGGCTGTGTTGGTACTTGCCCTATGCAGATCGGCGGGAGCTTTTTGTGTGGCCTGAGAGTGACCTTCTCCGCTACAGTGGTCTCGCCGCAACCGTTCTAGGCATGGCAATTCGTATCGCTGGGATGTGGCAGCTCGGGCAACTCTTTAGCGGATTTGTTACCTTGCAACCCGAGCATCACTTGATCACGACAGGGTGCTATCGTTGGGTTCGGCATCCCATCTATAGCGGCTCTCTTCTCGCTTTCGCCGGTTTCCTCTTGGTCTTTCGCAGCAAACTCGTGCTCATTGCCGCACCGGCGTATCTCATCGGGACCCTCTTACGGATTGCCGATGAAGAGAAACTGTTCGCAGAAACATTCGGCGAGGCATTTGCGCGCTACCGCACCCGAACATGGCGACTCATTCCGTTTGTCTATTAAAAAGGCAGTAATCTATAACGTTTGTTCCTGCGAAGGTTGAGATGGAGTCGCAGGAACACGCTGCGGAGCCGCGCCAGCATCGAGAGGAACGTTCTTTTCGACAGTTCCTTCTCCTTGAATCTCGACCCGATCAATCACAAATGGTTTTCCTCTACCGGTAGCATTCTGCACGTAAATGTCATACGCGCCAGTATCCAAGGAAAAGCGATGTTCTGCAGCTGGCGTGCTCCGAGCAACGGCTTTTTGCGTACCAGCCTGATAAATGACCACCTCCGTGGCGGCACTCACGTCTTTCCCTTCCAACAGGGGATACACCCGGAGCTGTCCTCGAATTTGTTCTCTGAGTTCAAGCGTCGATAGCGTATTGCCCTTCAGTTGGACTTGCCGATACCACTGCCCCTGAGGTGGGGTTGCCACTTTCACATCCAGCATTCCTGGGTACGCAAAGATTGTCTCTCCACTGAGAAAGTCACCAAGTTTCTGGCCTGAAGTGGGATCATACACTTCTACCCCAAGCCCCAGTTCGTTACCCTTCTTATCGAGGGCACTAATGTGCAGGCCTGCAACCTCATTGATGATCACCGTGCTCGTTCGTCCGGCTTTGACTAACACATTGTCACGCTTGATCTTTCCTCCGAGGACGTCGAGTTCGAGCCGATAGGTCCCTGGAGGAAGATTGACCGGAGCGCCCATTTTGACGGTCGCAACTGGAGTTTGTGAGTTTACGGGGTAGAGATGCGCTTGCGTTGAACTCGATTGCCCGCCTTCGCCTAAGGCTTCGACAACCAAGGTCCCCTGCCCTTTGTTCTCAGCGAATGCCGCTGAGCTACCCCCCAGCAAGAGATTCACGAACAACAAAGGGACCCACACAAAGCGAGTGAAGTAGTGCAACACCATACTCCCTTTTATTTCTCTAACGGTAAATCTTCGCGATTGCCCCACTCTCCCCACGACCCGTCATAATTACGAACATGATCAAAGCCGAGAAGTCGCAGTGTAAAGAGTCCGTGCGCCGCACGGATACCGCCTTGTCAATAGGTGATGACTTCACGTTCGGGGACAACGCCAACTTTGTGAAACATTGCCCGTAATTCTTCTGCCGGTTTGAACTCTTTGGTTTTGCTATCGACGTAGTTGAGCCATTCCAAATGAACTGCACTAGGAACACGGCCACCACGTTTCGTGCCGCGCGCGTTCACACCAGCCCACTCATCATCAGAGCGGACATCAAGCAGGGTACGATCACTGCGGCCTATGGAATCACGAACATAGTCCCAACGGGCAATCATGCTTTCCTGTGGGCGAACAGTAAACGTTGCTTTTTTAGCCTGCGGAGTAGCCATAGTCACAGGGCGTCCTTCCGCAAGCCATTTATCCCAGCCACCATTCACGACTTTCGCCTGTGTATGGCCATAGTAATTCAACGCCCACCAAAAGCGCGCCGCATAGAGGCCGCTAAAGCTGTCATACGCAATGACTAACGTGTCATCACCGATGCCCAGTGCGCTCATGGTCGCAGCAAACTTCTCTGGTCCCATGATATGCACCGCACCTTCTTCTTCTTTCAGGTAATGATGCCCTCGAAAAGTGATGGCACCAGGAATGTGTGCACGTCGATATGCGTCGCGGTTATCACAATCGACGAGGCACAGGTTGGCGTCGTTGAGGTGAGCCGCTACCCACTCCGTTGTCGTCAACATTTCTGGTCGAGCGTAGCCTTGATCTGCCATCAGAACGCCTCCTTCGCTAAAATTTACTTCTTAGACTGTAATCGTCATGGCGTTGAGGAGCAAGAGCTTGCTACACTTATAAAGAAAAGGGACGATGTTCGTCCTACGAGGTAAAAATATCATGCGTACTCGGTTCTTCGCCCTCTCCCTGCTTACCTTCTTCTGCTCATTCACTTCCGCCTATGGAAGTTCACTCCGAGACGTCGAGCTTATCGATGGCAGTGTCATTCGCGCGCAGGTCCTCTCGATGGACGGCAAAACCTATCGACTACGCTCAGAAACACTAGGGGATGTGGAAATTCCAGAATATCGCGTGAAGGCTATTCGCGGGGCCAAAGCCAAAAGTGCCCCCACACAGTCAGACAAGACTTCTGCAACCACCCAGCAATGGCAGCCAGAAACAGCACAGTCTGTTACAGATACTGGGGCTCTCCCATCGAGTTCACCACCAGCGGTGATCCCCTCGACCAACGATCTGCAGCAGGCGTTCAGTCAGGATCCAGCCGCAATGAACAGCATTCTTTCTATGCGAGACGACCCCCTGGTGCAGAGCATCTTGAGCGACGAACGTCTGATGCAGGCAATCCACTCAGGAAACCTGGGTGAGTTAATGAACGACCCGAAAATCCGCGAGTTAATGAGCCACCCGACAGTGCGGGGATTAGGCCGCCAGTACGGACGTTAACCGGGTACTGAAGGAGAGAGGTGGAGAATGGGAGAACCGGAGACTACCCCACCATTCTTGGTGCTGATTCTCCCATTCTCCCATTCGTCCTTCACAGGGCTACCGGTAGTGGCGAATAATTTCTTGAGAGAACTCAACGATGCTCTCTTCCACATATCCCCACGGTGGAGAGATCACAAACTGAGAAAGGCCTGTCGCAGAGAGCTTCCTGAGCACGCTAATGACCTCGTCACGCGTCCCGGTGAGGCTCATGGCTTTAATCGCCTCGGGCGTAATGAAAGCCTCTTCTCCAGGATGAAGGAACCGCGAGTGCGTGGCGTGAATCTCAGTCCAGCGTTTGTCGAGGTACGCACAATACTCAGGTGTCAAAAAAGGCTGCAAGTATGATGGCGCCGGTTTTCCTTGCCGCATGACTTCGTAGCCATAGTGCAACGCTACGGCAATCCGCGGACCGACACGGGCTAACACTCGTGGAGAAGTCACACTTTCGCCAGATCGCAGGACACAGGCAATGCCAACGGTCACAACAGGAAACTCTCCTGGCTGAGTCCGTTGCTGCGCCACCGGCACCAACGTCGCCCGTAGCACTTCGGGTGATAAAGTACTAATGGTGATGAGCCCATCACCCAGAGCACCGGCAATGCCCAGCGCTTTAGGCGACGCCGCCGCGACATAAATCGGTACCGGATCTTTCACGTTGATGTATCCATGTTCACGATCAAAGAAGCGGATCATGCTGTGATATCCACGGTCGTGATACTCGATCTCTTCCCCACGCAACAATCCTCGACACACTTCAATGGCATGGCGAAAGGTTTGTAAACGCACGGGCTGCATCCCCATTGCTCGCCACGCAGTATGACCGGTGCCGATGCCAAGAATCACGCGCCCTGGCGCAAGTTGGTTAATCGTCGCGATCGAGTGCGCAATCACCGGTGCAATCCGTGTCCCCACAATCGTCACTGCCGTTCCGAGACGAATCTGCGACGTGTGCTCAGCCGCTAACGCCATGCACGCATACACGTCAGACGCCAGCATTTGCGTGTCGACAAACCAGGCATTGGCAAAGCCCATCTGCTCAGCAAGCATCGCGTGCTTCCAGCTATTACCAATGTGCGATTGGAAACTGACTCCGAAGTCCATATTTCACCCCTTTTGCTGATTCCTTACTCTAATCGCATCCCTTCGCGTTTTCGCACGTCGTTGAGATATGCAAGTATGCCCTCTTCCACCGTGTACTTGGGGGTAAAATCCAGCTCCTTTTGCAAGCGGTCCGTTTTGACCAGAGTGGTCATCACGTACGGCTTCTCACTAACTGAGATTTTTGCTTGCGGAAGAATGTCGCGCAGGTATGCGGTGATATCGCCAGTTTTCCGGCACACGCCACTCATATTGAAAATACGGTGGGTCAGATTTTTTGTGTAATAGGCCCGGCGAAACACCTCGGCAGCATCAAGCACATACATCCAATCAGACACCTGCTCATGTGGCGGCATCACAACTGGTTTTCCGAGTAACGCGAGCTCTGGTGAGACCATAAAATGGTCAGCGTCGGCTCCACGTCGTTGACCACGCCCAATACCAAACACAGAGGTCGGACGGATGCCGATCGTCTCGAGTCCATAGGCCTGCGCGTAATAACTCGCGATATGTTCATTAAACAGCTTACACGCACCGTATACACTATCTGGTGTGGGTGGATCATCTTCACCCAGCTCTGGTCCGCCAAGTGTTGTCCGCATCGGATAGACAGCCACGGAACTCATATAGACAACGCGGGGAATCTCCGTCAGTCGTGCAGCTTCGAAGATGTTGGTTGTCCCAATACAATTCACGTTAATCGACGGCAACGGATTGCGGATTCCTCCGGTGCCAAGAAGATACGCCAGATGAATGATTCCTTCGACCTTGTATTTCTTGATGGTGTCAATGAGTGCAGTCACTTCCATCACATCGCCAGGTACCACTTTCACCTGTGAGGCAACGTCGGCAATCGCAGCCATGTTGGGTACTGCATCCAGTACCACAACATCTTTTTCCCCCTGCGCCAGGAGATGTCGTGTCAAATGTCGGCCAAGGAAACCGGTTCCACCAGTGATGAGAATCGCCATCGTAGAGCCCTCCTCTTTCCGCTCCTTACCACAGTGGCGGGCTCGGGAACAGCCTGAGCACCCTGCGGAAGTGATGGAACCGCCCTCCGTTTACCCTGAGCGTGTCGAAGCGATACTGTTCGGCACAAAACTTGACCAGCGACAGGCGGCAGCTGCCACTCCCCTCCTTTTAGGGGTAGGCTGTTACGCTGAGAAAAGACGAGACGTCATTCCCGCGAATGCGGGAATCCAGGGAGAATACGCAATCGTTCAGGGTGAAGCTCCTGGATGCCTGCCTGCGCGGGCATGACGAACACGCGGATCCTCACGAGGGGAAATCCGCGCCAATTGTGGCTTGGACAAAAAACCTACCCTTATGAGGAGGGCTAGGGTGAGGGTGATGCGCTGCGCAGTCAGTCACATCCACGCTCTCTCCCCTCATCCTGTCCTTCTCCCCTGCGGGGAGAAGGAACCCTTCTGCATACGTGCATCGCGAGGCGAGTGCTGAACACTATTGGTGTCGAAGGGTGGAGGGAGTGTCTGCATTGTTACGAATTACCCATTCGTGCGGAGCCTGTCGAAGTACGGGGTCGTTTTCTCCAGCGCCTTCTGCATTTTCTCCTCCCGTCTTGCCTCCACTACTAAAGCTGGGCATTGAGAGTAGATGATCATTATTCTCATGGGCGTCTCTGGCTCCGGCAAAACGACAATTGGTCAACATCTCGCGCAGAGCTTGGGTTGGACGTTTTACGATGGCGATGATTTCCATCCCCAAACCAATATCGACAAAATGCAACAGGGAATTCCGTTGACTGACGACGACCGTGATTCCTGGCTTAGCGCGTTACAACAGTTAATCGCTCGTCTGTTGCAAAATGACCGCTCTGCGGTTCTGGCGTGTTCAGCACTCAAACAAATTTATCGCAGTCGACTGCAACAACATCCAAAGCAGGTGCGCTTTGTCTATCTGAAAGGAGATTATGCTCTGATCCGTCAGCGCTTGATGGCACGCCAAGGGCATTTCATGCGTGCCGATCTCTTGGGCAGTCAATTCGCCGCGCTTGAAGAACCGCATGAGGTGCTCACGGTCGACATCAGTCAATCTCCTGAGTCTATCGTGACAGTCATCACAAGTGCTTTTCTGTTATCGTAATGTCATCATCAGGAAGATCTCTTAAGGTCTCCGTTCCCGAGCCGATACGCGTTCTTGTTGTGTTAAGAATGCGCAAGGGGATTGCACCGATGAGTTCCAACACATTGTATCAGCTCACCGTTGAAGGTACTGAGGTGGTTGTCCGTTTCAATAGTGAACTGATCGACCACAACCGTATTATCAAACTCCTGGATGCACTTGAACGTGAATCCATTCGACAACAATGCAATCGCAAAGAAGAAAGCTGGCCGACATTCTCCCAACACCTGAACCTCACACAGTAGACGTCCGGCCTTATCCAACAGAGGTGGTGGGTTGTGAAGCTTTGCTCGACTCAGGGGTGGCAAGAAATTCGATCGAGCGAACCGGAACGCAGAACCCCAAAACGATTGCCCCAAGCAAACACCCTGCCGCAGCAGTGTAGAATGGTAACGACCAGTCCTTAGTCTGTGAGACGATATAGCCCGCCACCATTGGACTAAAGAACCCACCGAAATTCCCACCGAAGTTCATGATGCTCGCAATTGACCCTGCCAGCCGTCCGTTCATCTCAACCGGAATACTCCAGAACGCCACTAACCCTAGTGTGGTCAGCAATTGAAAGACGGCAAAAGCAAAGACCGCATGCATAGGAGAAACAATCGTTGCAGCCACTGCCAGGAATGGCGCGGAGCAGGCAATAGCTATCGCTGGAATACCTTTCCGAGCCCATGTTTTGCTCACTCCTTGTTTTGTCATCCAGTCAGAGGCAACACCACCGCCAAGTACGCCGATCAGCCCGCCAGCTACAGGTAACATCCCAACCCACCCCATCTGCTGCATGGTGAACCCGCGCGCATTGACAAGATAGGTTGGCAACCACGCAACTACCATCGACAAGCCGTATGCCCAGAAAAAGTACGCTAATGACAACGCCAATACGGCAGGGGTACTCAAAAGCGCGCCCAGAGGTACTTTGGTTTTCTCACTCTGTACTGTGCTTTTTTCTCCTGTAGTTTCCGCCGGATGGTCCGCTCCTTTCCATAGCCACAGCGCAATCCACAAGAATCCGACGACAGCGTTAAAATAAAAGACGGCACGCCAGGAGAAGCTCTTCACAATCCACGTAGAGATCGGATAGGCAATCAGTTGTCCAGCATAAATCCCCGACAGACTGATCATCTGCGCTATCCCCAGTTCATGCTTTGGCACCCAGCGCGAGTTGATAACGGTCGCTGCCGGCAGACTCGTGGCCTCAAATGCACCAACGAGAAAACGGAGCATCCACATCAACAGAAACGAATACTGTCCAAGTGGCGTCAGTAACGTAAAAAACGACCACCCCAAACAAGCGACGGCCAAGATAGTTTTCGGACTACGCGTATCCGCCAGTAATCCGCTAGGAATCATAAATACGGCATAACCCGCGACAAAAGCAGAAAAGACCACACCGAACCAGGCCGTGTCCCAACCTAACTCCGGCATCATCACTGGGGCAGTGATAGAGATATTCACCCGGTCGATGTAGTTCACCAATGACAACAGAAAGAGCAACAGGAGAATCGTATAACGTGGTGGCCAATGCATTGAGCCAAACCTCTTCTTTCTTTTCAGACCCCTAGGGTGGCAATTGGAGCGGTGTCCCGCATCGTCTCATCGGGCACATGAGTCCCGTCGAATGGGTTGGCCATCGTCGTTCCCTCCTTTATGCGATGTCGAAATGCTGAGAGCGGACTCTAGCACATGCAAGTCCTAGAAAAAAAGCGATGTCTCCAACATACGATGAGAAGCAAGAAGAGAGGTGTGATATATTTTTCTAGCCTCAATGGAAACCATCTACTCTTTTGAATTCCTGCAAGCGCTGTTCAATGAAATGGCGGGGTCGTATGATCGGGTCAATTATCTGACCTCATTCGGGTTCTCCCATCGCTTCCGACGTCAATTTATCGACAAAGCCAATCTCTCAGTCGGCCATACAGTCTGTGATCTGATGTGTGGCCGCGGCGAGTGCTGGTCTTTCATCCTCGACCGCATCGGCCAGGGCGGCAAACTCATTGCTCTCGATTTGTCGCCGGGCATGCTCGAAGGTGCACGTCAACGTCTCAAACGGCATCCGCAACACACGGTAACGGTCATGGAAGGGAATGCCCTGGCAACCGGCCTGCCTGATGCTTCACTGGATCGGGTGCTCGTTGCGTTTGGACTGAAAACGCTCGCACCTGAGTTACGGTCAGGACTGGCCACAGAACTCTATCGCATCCTGCGGCCCTGGGGCGTCGTTTCAGCCATTGAGATGCCAGAACCACGCACCTGGGTACTTCGTCCAGTTTTTATGTGGTATTTGAAGAAAGTCGTGCCGATCTTCGGGAGGTTACTACTCGGCAACCCGGCCAATTATCGTATGCTTGGCGTCTACACAGAACGGTTTCAAGGCTGTGAGCCAGTTGTTGATGAAATGCGAGCGGCTGGCTTCGACGCACAACTTGTGTCCTATTTCCACGGCTGCGCCACAGGCATCGTCGCGCAGAAACCCGCTTCATAATATTTCCTACGACGCCATAGCCTTGATCGCAGCAATAATCTGGGGAATCGCCACACCGGCCTTTTCTTGAATGATGAAATCAGCGATCGGTCCAGTGAGATCGGTACGTTCGGGATTGATCTCGATCACGTGGGCACCTGATTGTTTGGCAACACGTGGAATATCTGCGGCTGGGTACACAACGGCTGAAGTCCCAATCACCAGAATCAGATCACAACTCTGCGCAGCTTCTTGCGAGCGATACATAGCATGCTGAGGAATAGGTTCACCAAAGAACACACCGGCTGGTTTGAAGACTCCACCACAAGAGCAGTACGGTGGAAGCGTATCCAGGGCAATGTCTTCCAACGGTAAGACTTTCTGGCAACCCTGGCAGATCACTTGTCGCATGTTGCCGTGGAATTCAACCACATCCTGACTTCCGGCATCCTGATGCAAATTATCGACATTCTGCGTGATGATGCAGTGCAGAAATCCCATCTGTTCAAGCTGGGCCAGACCAAAGTGGCCAGGGTTAGGACGGGCGGTTTTCAGTTCGACAAAGTCACGCATCATTTGCCACACTTTTCCGGGGGTGCGGCGAAACGCCTCAATCGTCGCATACTCTTCCGGATCATAACGGTCCCATAATCCACCTGGATCACGAAAGGTCGGAATGCCACCCTCGGCAGAGATGCCCGCACCAGTCAGCGCAATGGTCTTGCGTGCATGCCGAATGAGCTGTGCTGCACGTTCAATGAGATCCTGCATACATCTTGCTCCTTACTCTCCCAACAAAAACCTTTGCACCTCTACAAGGAACTCCTGGGGAGTGTCAAGAAAAATATGATGCCCAGCGCCGGCTATTTCCACCCCAAGTGCGTGCGGACAGAGGCGCAGCATCTCCGCCATCGTCTCGGACGACAAATTGTGACTTTCGCGACCGCGCAAGATCAAGGTTGGACACTGAATATGCGGAAGCTGTGTACGGAGGTCTCGTGGTTCACGACCGAACGTTGCCCGGTCGACTTTTAACGTGAAGCTTCCATCCTCCTGTCGGCGAACACTGTGCCACGCGATATAGCGGAACAGTTCGGGTGAGGCCGACGTTTGCTCGGGCAATAAACGAAAGCGAGCAGAGACCTCCTCCTCGTTCGCATACACAGGCGATGGCATCCACCGTAGTAGTCGCATGAAACGGCTACTACCAATCCGTGGACCGATATCGACGATAACCAAAGATCGCAGGTTCGACGAGTGCGCACTCGCGTAGGACATGGCGACAAGACCACCGAGTGAGTGACCGATCAGCACGAACGGTGGCAGGGCAAGGGTGGCAACAGTTTCGACAAGATCGGCCACATAGTCTTCAATCTGATAGGCTGCCCTGTCATGAACCCAGCTACTGTCACCATGTCCACGCAGATCAAGCGCGAGCACGTAGAAGTTGCGTGCCAGCACCGTAGCAACATGATCCCACCAATGCGCATGCGCAGCTCCACCATGCAGCAATAGGAGCGGTGGGTTGGTAGCCTCTCCCCACGCAAGATAGTGCAGTGTCGTTCCACGCAAAGTGAGGACGTGACCAGTGGGAACACGTTGTTGGGAATCTCGCTCTGATAGTGAACTCTTCTCAGCACTCATTCTTTTTCTTTATTCGTACCGCAGCGCCTCAATCGGGTCGAGTCGCGAGGCTTTATAGGCTGGATAATACCCAAAGATGATCCCGACTATGCCTGAGAAAACCAGTGACCCGATCACAGCCACAGGGGACACCAGGCTCGGCCAATGGGCGAACCGCGCCACCAGATGTGCGCTCCCGACACCGACCGCGACGCCAATCAATCCACCAACGAAACTGAGGATAAAAGCCTCGACTAAGAATTGCATGAGAATATGTCGTGCTTTTGCACCCACCGCCATGCGGAGACCAATTTCCCGTGTGCGTTCAGTGACAGAAACGAGCAAAATGTTCATGATCCCGATGCCCCCGACCACAAGTGCAATCGAGGCCACTGAGGCAAGCAGAATGGTCATTACCTGACTTGCTCCAGCCGAGGCATCGGCAATCTCTTGTAGCCGTCGCAAGCTGAAATCTTCTTCTTTCTGCTCAGGAGGGATACGGTGTCGTGCTCGCAACAACGTGCGTATTTCTTGCTCGGCCTGCGTTGTCAGGCGTGCGTCTCGCGCCGAGACCAACATTAAGTTGACGAGTCCAAGAATTTCCGCACCGATCAACTTCCGCTCTGCTGTCGAAAAGGGAATGACCACCGTGTCATCCTGATCCTGCCCCCACCCGGTCTGTCCTTTGACCGACAACAAGCCAATGACTTGAAAAGGAACGTTCTGAATACGAATCGTTGCACCCAGAGGGTCCTGTCCCTGAGCAAAAAGATTCCGCGTCGCGCTCTCGCCAAGCAGCGCTACCCGTGCTGCAGTAATCTCTTCTTGACGAGTAAAAACGCGGCCACTCACGATGGGCCAGTCACGAACAGTGAAGTAGTCGACGCTGACGCCTTGAATCATTGTGCTCCAGTTCTGATTTCCAGCAACCACCTGCATGGTCTGACGCTTGAGATAGGTCACGGCTGCAACCGATGGGCAGTCACGCGGAATCGCGAGCGCATCAGCCACGGTGAGGGTCGATGCCGCCCCATAGCCAGAGCGCGCACCGCCTGAGGTTGTCGCCCCAGGCATAACCATGATGATGTTTGTGCCAAGGCTGTTGATCTGCGACTGAATAAACGCATCAGCGCCTTGGCTAATCGCTACCATGGCGATAACCGCACCGACACCAAAGATAATCCCCAGCATCGTCAAGATCGAGCGCAACGCATTGCGCCGTAACGAACGCATTGCCACACGAATGGTCATGGCCAGAAGTTTCAGCGACATGCAGACAGGGTACAGGTTACAAAAGAGAGGGAATAGAGGGCTTCCCCTTATCAAAACCCGTGCTATGGTAATCGCCGCGTAGCTGGAAGAGAGATGTGAGACCAGTACTCACATTGCAACTTGAGGTCCTGCGCAACTATCGACTGACAGTAAGAAAAGGCCGAAGCGTCAGTATGAAAAACATTGCCTTGGTATTGCTCTCGTTCATGTTGTGCACGTCCTGTTCGTATGTAACCCCAGCCAAAAAAGTCGACTGCTGTGAACAGAAAGCAGCGTGCTGTCATGATCAGCTGTGCTGCCTCCCACGGTATGCGAAAGCAGCTGGCATTGAGCAAAAAGCCTTTACGCCCGAAACGCAGAGCTATGCGTCGGCAGAAGATCTACAACCACCCCCAGGAACACCGACAGGCAAACCGAGTTGGCTCTCTCGTTTCAATCCCTATCCGTGGTTAACCGAAGAAAGAGAAGCCGCTGCGGCAAAGAGAAGGCGCGAGAATCCTCAAGAAGCTGCGAAAGAAGAAGAAAAGGGGTTCTGGAGTCGGTTGTGGCCGTTTTGACGAACCCGTTTCAGGTTTTGCGTTTACAATTTCCCGCGTAACGATGAACGACGCAACACGCACGATGTAACACGTGGGACGTGAAACGTGTTGCGTCGTATGTCATTCGTCGCCCCGTTACTGCACTGCTTTCTCGCCCACCAATACGAGCACGCCAGAATATTGATGCAACGCAGATTGTTGTCGAATCGGGGCAATCTCACAACCTGAGAAGAATCCGATCAATGGAATCTCGCCAAAGTATTGTTTGATGTACGAGGTATCGAAGTCTGGAAATCCATAGAGCCCGCTTCCTCGGCCCAGGCAATTGAAATACAGGCCAAAACCAGGCGTGTGTCCCTCCCACGCTCGCGCTTGTTCTTCTAGCGTGACTTTGAGATCCTCGCGCGACACGTCGCCATTACGCAGAGTGAACACCATTTTTTGCCCCTGGCGAATTTCATCCGCGACTGCCACGATCCCTTGTCGCGGGTCAAACCCGACGATGTTCCGTACGACATACTCGCCACGTGCGATGTGTTGTCGCTCGCTATCAACCGGTAAGCCAATAAATACAGAGGCGGCAGCGCGTCGAAGATCATCGGACAGCGGTTGTCGCACCACTTCGGCAAATACGTCAAACGCCGATCGCCCATCAAGTTTAAGTAAAAGATTTTGATGCGACTTCGTCACCGTGTGCACTGGACCGATGGGTTGACACGCCTGGGCGATGCCCATTGAGTGGTGAAATTGTCCACTCAACAACATGCCACAGACAGAGTTGTTACTTACGGTGTCACCGCAGAGTTGAAACGTTTCGCCAATGCTGCCGTCCTCTGAGGCACCACCACCAACCGTCGTTACCTGCGGCGCCTGTTCAGATAGACCATGAAAGAAGGAAGTGGCATTGAAACTATAGGTATCAGGGAAAACCGCGAGCAAGTTGTTCTCTTTTAGGCGAGGCTGGACATGGGCAGCAACTTCTTTTCCGGTTTCATAGCCACGACCGCGCAATTGCGGAATGAAAAATCGCGACGCCGCAAACGCATCCGTCCGCACCGTCAGGACCGCCACTCCAGAAGCACGCTCAACTTCCCCATCTGTAGCCAATACTCCGCCGGCACTGCAACCGACAACATGAGTCGCTTGTGTGGTGTGTTGAATCGTTCGCAACAGGAGAGAATACCCAGGGCCATGACTTGCCGTCGCAAACACCAACGCGAAGTCAGCGTGGTCGCTGCCGGCCCGCGTCAGCGCAATACGCGCGGCCTCTGCTGCAGCTCTCTCGGTGTCTTTGTGTGTCGATAATCCGACTCCGGCTTGTAGCATGGTGTCCTCCTTGGAACAGCACAGGCCACAGGTGTAAGGGAAAAACAACGTCATCCCTTACGCCGGTGGCCTATCGCCTTTCTATTCTTACTTCGTCGGACTCTCCGGCTTCTTCAACCCCAATCGCTCGTAATACTTCGCTGGAATCTTGCTGCGATCCTTATAAATAATGAACGAGCAATGTTCTTTGCCAAGTACTGCTGCAGGCTCCACCACCACAAACGGCGCACCGTTTTTCTCGATATCGATCATTTCCATTGGCGGCTCATGCGCGCAATAGACCGGGAAATTGGCGCGATTGTACGTTTGCCGTTGTGGCTTCTCGACCGTGTAGAATCCGTTTGGACCTTCGTACTTCCCTTCCAACACCAGGCGCCCACCACTGCCACATGGCCGCATCTGAATAACCACCTTCTCTTCGTCTTCTTCGATGTGCATCGGCATCAAGTGACCATGTAATCCCGCGACAAACATCTTGATCCGCTGCGGCAACGCTTCAGGACCTTGCGGAAGCTTTTCGATATTCGGCAGCCACCAGGCTTTCACCCCTTCGATCATGATCTGTTCCAGCACCTCGTCACCGAACCGTTTACCAACCTCGCTGAGTGTCGCCGTGGTCCAGTTGCGATACAGATCATGCATGCTGAGAAATTCGTTATACATGCGTTGGGCAAGCTTTTTTGCCTTCTCTTTATCGCCAGATTCGATCGCTTCGATCACTCGATCAACTGTGCGTTTCTCCATCTCTTCAACTTCCGCCCGGGTAAACATGGGATTTTCCATGCCGCATTCTCCTTTGTTTTCACAAGGTCATTGGCGCGAACTATCGCACATCACAACTCCATTGCAAACCCCTAGATGCTCCTCTAAATCTAAAGTTTCCCAGCAAGGAGTATCGATGAACGTTGCACACGCGACCGTCAGTAGCGGGCGACACTTTGCGCGTACTGCGCACATGAAACTCTCGCCGATCAAAGAGATCGAATTGGCCGCCAGCCGTATCCCAGGAGTCGTCTCGCTGGCGCAAGGAATTCCGAGTTTCGACACGCCAGAGCCGATCAAAGCCTTCGTCCAGCAAAAGATCGCTGAAGGCGCATGTGCAAAATACTCTCTCACACCAGGGTTACCGCAGTTACGCGAATTGATCGCAGAATCACTGCTCCGCGATGGCATGCACTACGACCCAGACGATGAAATCATTATCACTTGTGGTTCTATCGAAGGGATCGCCTCAACGTTGCTCACCCTTACGCAGCCAGGCGATGAAGTGATTCTCCCAACACCAAGCTATGCCTCGTACCAGGAAGTCGTCCGCATGGCCGGATGTACCCCACGCTTCGCCGCACTCCATGAAGAAGACAACTTCGCCTTTGACATTGAGGCATTTGAGGAGTGCATCTCTTCCCGCACGCGAGCCATTTTGTATTGCAACCCGAACAACCCAACTGGCGCGGTCTTCTCTCGCGAGGAGACCCTCAAGCTGGTTGCACTCGCTGAACGCCACGACCTCTTTTTGATCATTGATGAGGCCTATAAAGACTTCAGCTTCAGTAAAGAAGCCTACTTCTCTCCAGCACAGCTCGCTGCCGTGCGTTCACGTATCGTGCGGGTATACACCTTTTCTAAAGCCTATGGCATGACTGGTTGGCGCGTTGGCTATCTGCACTCGGACGCAGAGAATGTGCGTGAGATCTTGAAGATTCACGATGCGTTAGTCACCTGTGCACCGGTCGTGTCGCAATATGCTGCCATCGCGGCACTCGAACAGGGCGAGCCCCACATTGCTGCGTTTCGGCAGGCTTTCAAAGAGCGACGCGATCGCACCGTCGAGCACCTCGACCGACTGTCACACATTTTTGATTATCAAAAGCCGGAAGGTGCCTACTTCGTCTTTCCTCGCGTGAAAGATACCGTACGTTGGGCGCGGGACTCGCGCCGCCTCACGTTAGATATTCTTGAACAGGCAAAGGTCGCGTTAGTGTCGGGCATCGCCTTCGGCCCAAGTGGAGAATCGCATCTGCGTCTTAACTTTGGTCGGGAGATGTCAGATATTGATCTCGCTTTTGAACGGCTGGAGGAGTACTTCCATGTCCGATCAATCGCTTCGAGCACTGCAGCGATTGTCCCCGCAACCCAGCAAACGCTTGACCGACAACAGAAGCGTCCTCGCTATCGTTTTCGCCACCTCGCTGTCCCTTATCTGCAAAGCTTGGCGCGCATATTTCTTCGTCGTACCCGCCCAAAGATCATTGCCATTGCCGGTAGTCGAGGGAAAACGGTGATGAAGCGTATCCTTGGCGAGTTACTCGAACGTCGCTACCGAGTGCGCACCAACCCTCGATCGTACAACACAGAAATTGGCCTACCACTCGCGGTCCTCGATCTGGAAATTGACACGCACAGCACCTGGACGATTCTCCATACGCTTACGCGTGCAGCATGGACAGCGTTCTTTTCTTCCGAAAAGCCGGAAATCCTCATCCTGGAACTGGGAGTCCGCCAACCTGGAGATATGCATCAACTGCTCCACACGGTACGACCAGACATCGCGGTTCTGACCAATCTCACCCCTAGTTATTCCAACGACACCGCGTTTCTGCAAACCTTGCAAGATGAGATTCGCGTTCTCTGTCGTGAGGTCGGAGCGCATTGCCATTTCCTCGTCGATGGCGATGATCCGTTGCTTAAAGAAGTCATTCCGGTATTACCAACACCGCCCGTCCTCTTGCAGCGAGACCAGTGGTCAGAGAACGGGCACGGACGCAGGCTACAGAGTAGTAGCCAGGATTATCACGTCACACGCGAGGTCGTGGGTGAAAGCGAGCGCGTCTCAATTCAGGCGGCAGTCCTCTTAGCTGAGCGATGGACCACACTGACACGAGACGATATTACTCAGTTTCTCATTGATGAAGAAGGAAAGGAGCCGCATGCGTCCCCCCACATATGACGATATTCTTAACGCGCGTGTACCCGTAAGTCGCGTGCTGCCACGCACGCCCACCTACCCTTCCCCTGGACTATCCGTGCTTGTCGGTTGTGAATTGTTCATCAAGCACGAGAATCATTTACCAACGGCATCATTCAAAGTTCGCGGCGGAGTGAACTTTATTTCGTCGTTATCTCCAGAAGAACGACAACGCGGCGTCATCACCGCCACCCGTGGGAACCACGGATTATCGATTGCGTATGCCGCTCAGCTGTTTGGCGCTGAAGCCGTGTTAGTCGTTCCCAAAGGCAACAATCCCGAAAAGAACGTGGGCATGCGCGCATTGGGAGCTGAAGTCATCGAGCACGGCAAAGACTTCGATGAGGCACGTGATCATGTGGCAACGCTTGTTGCCGCACATGGCTATCGCTTCCTCCATTCAGCCGATCCGTCGTTGCTTGCCGGAGTCGGCACGTACGCATTGGAACTGTTCGCTGATGTTGGGAATCTCGATGCCGTCATAGTCCCGATTGGTTTAGGGTCTGGGATTTGTGGAGTCTCACTTGTTCGTGAACGCATTAGCCCCAAGACTCGTGTGATCGGGGTACAAGCAGAACGCGCACCGTCTGTCTATTTGTCATGGAAAGAGAAACGGATTGTGACGACGGAAAGCGCCGACACGTTTGCCGACGGTTTAGCAACACGCGTTCCAGCCGAAATCACGCAGGAAATCATTAATCGTTTAGTCGACGATATTGCCTTGGTCAGTGAGGACGAGATTGCCGCGGCGATTCGGTGGCTCTTGTTTCATACGCACAACTTAGCAGAAGGAGCCGGAGCGGCTGCGCTTGCGGCGGCGGTCAAACTCCGGTTGCAACTCGCTGGGCAACGCGTGGCCATTATCTTGAGCGGCGGTAATTTGGACACTGCTACGTTGCGGCGAGTATTGCAGGGACAAGCAGGGCTGTAGCTGGCCTCTCTTCTCTTGAGTTCCCCACCCAAGGAGCGCATAATTTTCGCAAGTACAGCCCAAGGAAATATGGCAATGGCACTTGTGGCAACCACGTCTCCGTACGTCCACCAATATTCACTTGAGGAATTTTGCTCTCTCGATGACCCACGTGGCGGCGGTCACTACGAACTGATTGCTGGAGTACTCTACATGGTTCCACCACCTGATGGACCGCATACAACTGCGGTGTCTCGACTCAATCGCCGCTTTGCCTCTTATTTGGACGCTCATCCTCATCTAGGAGAACTTTTTTTCCCTCGTACCGCAATCTGGAGTTCGCCTAACACGTATCTTGAACCCGATCTCATGTTTGTTAGTGCTGAGCATCTCAAAACCATGGACCCAGGCCATCTCACGACCGCCGACCTCGTTGTCGAGGTACTTTCTCCCAGTACTGCAATGTACGACCGTACCACCAAGGCCGACCCCTATGCAGCACTAAAGGTAGGGGAGTTGTGGCTTATTGACCCTGTGACAAAGACTATTGAACAGCGGGTTCTCGGACCTACAGGCTGGAATCAGCCGCAGGTCCATGGGGTCGGTGACACTGTTCAGGCAGCCCGATTAGTAGGCTTTATGTGCGAAGTGCAAGCAGTTTTCGCTTGATTGTTATGCTCTCTGCTCTTTCTACCTGCTATTCCAACGCTCCCGCCGCCACCAACTCCGTAATCTTGTCTTCATTGTAACCAAGAATCTGCTCAAGCACGTACTGGTTGTCGCGTCCGATCGTCGGGGCGCAACGTTTGACCTCCGCTGGCGTGCGGGACATGCGAATGCGTGAACCTTCGATGGTCGTGGTTCCGTATGTCGGATGCTCAAGCTGGAGGAAATGATTGCGATGAGCGAGTTGCTGATCTTTGAAGGCTTCGTGCATCGAGCTGACCGCACCAGCCGACACCCCGCGTGCTTGTAGCATTGCCTCGACACGATAGGGGTCGTACTGCTTGGTCCACTCACCGATGATGGCGTCGAGTTCATCTTGATGTTGCAGTCGTGCCTCACGCGTGGCAAACCGTGCGTCGCGGACGAGATCGGTTCGTTGCATCACTTCACATAACGTCTGCCATTGTTCTTCAGTCTTCACAGTAATTGTCACCCAACGATCGGCTCCTTCGGCTGGATAGACGCCGTGCGGGGCATAATAGAGATCACGATTACCCATTGCTTCTTGGACATGGCCATTCACAGTGTAATCGAGCACTGCCGGGCTTAAGAAATGTAATGTCGCCTCAGCTTGTGATTGGTCGATGTACTGCCCTTGGCCAGTACGACGTCGATGATCCAACGCTGCCAAAATCGAAATCGCGGTAAAGCGTGGAGCAACATAGTCCGTGTACGCACTAAACGGTCCAGCCGGGATGCGATCTGGCCAGCCTGTGAGATTGAAGAAACCCGTAAGTGCAGCGGCAAGGTTACCGAAGCCGGCAAACTTCGCCATTGGTCCGGTCTGCCCCATCAGACAGGAACTAATCATGATGATGTCAGGCTTAATCTTCCTGAGAGACTCGTAATCTAGTCCCCAAGCTTTCATTGCCTTTGGAGAAAAAGACTCCGTGACGACATCCGCCCAACGAACAAGGTCGCGCACCACGTCACGCCCAGTTTCATTATTCAAATCCAGCGCGAGTCCGAGTTTCCCTGCATTAAGATTTTGGAACAACGCGGAGCTATCAGGACCCGCTTTGCGATTATGGAACGGCTGCAGCATACGAGCAGTGTCGATCTTCTGCGCAGACTCAACACGGACAACCGTAGCGCCATAGTCGGTCAGGGGTCGTATCCCTGCTGGTCCGGCCATGACCCACATCAGATCGAGAATCTTTACGCCTTCCAGTGGCAGACTGTTTGCCATGATGTCACTCCTTGTTTCTTCTCTTGAGTCTATGGGTTCGCTCTCTTGTCCTGGGGAGGGCCAAAGTGAAGATTTCTAGATCACTCCCTTACTCTGCAGCTCGGCTAATTCCGTTTCCGACATCCCTAACTCATCAACATACACTTCCCGATTATGCTCTCCAATCAACGGCGGGCGGCGAGTGTAAGTGATCGGTGTCTCACTAAACTTCACAAATGGTCCAGGGTAACGGAACGACTTGCCCAGTTCGGGATGATGGAGTTCCTGCCAGTACTGTCGGGCAGCGAGTTGCGGGCTACTGACAACTTCATCAATCCGAGTAATCGGAGCCATGACGAGGCCGCGGTCAAGCGCGCCTTGGAGCAGCTCGGCTTTAGTTTTCGTTTTGGTAAACTCTTCGACAATGAGCTTGAGACGTTCGTATTCTTCAAACCCCTTGCCACTAAACAGGACACCACCAAAGCCGACCCAATCGGTGCTACAGGTCGCTTCGTCGCACAGCCCTTCCTCATAGATCCAGTCCATCAGTCGTTTGGTAAAATGGGCAAAGGCGGTACCAAACAGAAAGGTAATTGCGACATATCCATCTTTCGCTGGCCAGATGAGACGAATCTTCATTGGTCCAATCTTCACACCGCCGCCCATGCGCTGAATTTCCGCTTCCCCTAATGGCGCCGCTAAAATCATCGCTTGCGTGGCCTGGGCAACTGCCTGCTGTGCCGACACATCAATGTATTGCCCTTTGCCCGAACGCTGACGTTCATGGTTGGCCAGTAGTGCTCCCATGACTCCTTCGACACAGGCGTGGAGATACGCTTGCGGCACGCTAATCCGCACCGGCGGACGATCATCGTCTCCGGTCAGTATCAATGGTCCACCTGCGGCAAGAATCACTAAATCGCTATCTTCATAACTAGCTTTTGGCCCATCCTGACCAAAGGCAGAAATCGCTACATAAATCAGCCCAGGGTTAATTGCTGCCAACTCCTGGTAACTCAACCCCAGCTTGGCCATTGTTCCTGGGTTATCAGATTCGATGAGAATATCAGCTTTCGTCGCTAGCCGTTTCAAGAGCGCTTGACCTTCACTCTTTGTCACATCCAGCGTCACACCGCGTTTGTTGCGGTTATAGGCCCACCAATAGAGCGAGCCATGCGGGTCCGGTTTATCTTGATAAAATGGTGGCAAGCGACGAGCCGACGAGCCACCGGGAGGTTCAATCTTGATGACATCAGCACCAAGATCGCCGAGAATCTGGCCACATAGCAGGCCACGCTCAGTTGTCAGATCAAGCACTCGATATGGACTCAGCACGAATGACCTCCGTACGACATAAATCAGTTTGCATTTCTTACACGTTTCGGCATACACTTCGCAACAGCAAAGGAGGGACATGTTATGCCACGACTTGAAGAATACGCCAATAAGTACCAAGACATGCGGATGCAACGGCGCAACGGCATCTTGGAAGTCACCTTTCAGACCAAAGGCGGACCGCTGCAGTGGAATGAAAGTATCCATCGCGAACTTGCCTATGCGTGTACCGATATTGGCGCCGACCCAGAGAACAAGGTCGTTATCTTCACCGGCACTGGCGATACCTTCTGTGCGGAGATCGACTTTTCTGGTTTCGCAGGGCTAGGAACTCCGCGTGGATGGGACAAGATCTACTGGGAAGGCAAACGCCTGTTGATGAATCTGCTTGATATCGAAGTACCGATGATCGCTGCCGTCAATGGTCCGGCGTTGGTTCATGCCGAGATAGCCGTGCTCTGCGACATTGTCATTGCCTCTGACAACGCCACTTTCCAAGATGCCCCACATTTTCCTAATGGTACGGTTCCAGGCGATGGCGTGCATCTTGTGTGGCCGCTCTTACTCGGTGCGAATCGCGGTCGCTATTTCTTACTGACGGGACAAAAACTTTCCGCTCAGGAAGCCCTGCAATTAGGCGTGGTCAACGAAGTCGTCCCACGCGCACAATTGTTATCCCGTGCGTGGGCTTTAGCAGAGCAGTTGATTAAACAGCCGCCCCTCACTCTTCGTTATGCTCGCGTGGCGATGGTGCAACAACTGAAACGCATGATGCTCGACAACTTGGGCTATGGCCTCGCGCTCGAAGGGCTCGCGGCCATTGATCGGACAAGCGGACAGCAATGAGCAGTTCCTTGTTCAACTTCATCACTTTTGGACCGCACTGGCGTTCTTTAGCAAAGACTGCAGTGCGGCGTTCCCCAATTGCTTCGCAACTATGAGGGCAGTGCGCTCTTGTGTATCGGCAACACTGGGATTCGCTCCGGCATCGAGCAGCAGTTTCACAACGGTAGGATGCTCATTCTCAACGGCGGCGATGAGCGGCGTGCGCCCAACCTCATCCTGGACGTTTATCGAGACACCTATGGCCAGTAACGCCTGGACGATCGGGACGTATCCTTTTTCAGCCGCGAGCAGCAGTGGCGTCCGCCGGAGCGAGTCTTGCGCATTGACGGCTGCACCATAGGCCAGCAAAAGGACAGCAACTTCGCCGTGTCCGACGAGTAACGCATCAATGAGCGCACAGCGCCCACGCCAATCCTGCGTATTGATCGAGGCACCCTTGTGTAAAAGTATCTCAACGATAACCGGTTTCCCGCTGCAAGCCGCCATCATCAACGCGGTACGGCCAAAGCGATTCCGCGCACTCACCACCGCCCCTTTTTCCAACAGGACGTCGACGGCTTCTTTGTGCCCTCCAACTGCAGCAAGCATTAACGCCGTGCACCGTTCACGCTTTTCGCGTTGACTGTCGCTTTCGCTTCTAAGAGACGACGTACCACCTCGCTATGCCCTTTGTCCGCCGCAGCAAGTAACGGCGTATACCCACGATGATCAGCCATATCTGGCAAGGCGTGGTGAGCAAGGAGGAGTTGAACGATCCCACTATTGCCAACTTCTGCGGCTCTCCCTAACGGAGTATAACCACGTGAATCCTGCGCGTTGACTGGTACTTCGTTCTGAAGGAAGCGTGTCACAGCTTCTGTATCCCCGCGTTCGATTGCTTCGATGAAAGCTGAGTATTCTTGTGGCGTTGGCAAATTTTCGGGTGCTTCAGGAGCACGGCCAGCCTGACCATTGGTCATACTCTCGGGAACAATGCCTTGCGTTAAGGCTAATTGCGCTGTCTCGTGAGGCACGGGGGAGTCGCCATCAGCTTGAACAGCGGATGAATCGGTCGTGTTTTTTCGTCTATCTTCCGGTTTTCCTACAGACGGCACGCCGTTTTTTTGCCCTGCTAACGACGGAAAAGAACGTTTGATCTCGGCGGCTCGTACGCGAATGTGGGGATTTGCGTGTTGTTCAGCTTTATCGAGGAATGGACTACATTCCTCGGGAAAAGCACGCTCAGAGAACAACAACTGATCAACCAGCGCCAATCCCCACCCCTGAATTTCCGCATCTTCATCGGTTAAGAATTCCTCCACCCAGACCAAAGCTCGATTGTCGGCGATAAAACGTAAGAGTTCGACTGCTGCTCGTCGCATGTCAAGGTTCGCGTTCGAGCGATACACATCGTAACAATACTGGGTCGCGGTCCACGAGTGCAAAATGTGCAGTACACTCCGCACTAATTCACGGCCCGGACGATACGCCAGATAATGGTCCACCGCAGCTCGCAGTTGTTCTGGCCCGATGATGACATCAAGAGCACGACGGGCAGGATCATCGCCCCCACTTTCACCAGAGGAACGCAGAGTACCAAGTTGTTGCGCTAACGCCTGCCAATCGATCGAATTCTTCATAATCCACAGGAAGAGGATACTGCGACCATGTCGCTCTGTCGCCCAAGATACAAGGGTCTGTGAAAAATGATAAGAGACTTTTCAACTATTGCCAAAACCATCAGGCAACCAGGCATGAGGGCAAATATCGGCGAATGCCCACATTGTTTAGCGCCTCCCCGAGTAGCGCACGTACCCGTGACAAAGGCCACCTCTCGTCGCTGAGAGATGGTTGGTGAATTGCTCAGCAACCGTTTCACCAGGCATCCTCGCGCCTCGATCAGCCCAACACGACCCGGACCCTGGCTCTCTTTCTCGACTTTCTGTTGCTCACCTTAGAGCTTATCAAGGGGATGAACGGTGGGGTTCCGAAAGCTTACGAGGGTGACTCTCCTGCGCCTGGTTTCCCTGCCCTTCCCTGCCGCTGTGCAACTTCGTGAAACTCGCTATACTAGCAGTGTGGATTTTACCTTTGAGTCACAACTGCCATCATGGATGACGTTCATTTCCGGGGGGATGCCGATTCTCTTTGTTGCTCCCCACGGCGGTCGTCGCCCACCAGAAGCCCCGATTCTAGACAGCATCAAAGTTAACGACCTCCACACCGCTGACCTGACCGCTACCCTTGCCCAGCTCACTGGAGGTTATGCTCTGATCAATCACGAGCGCGATCGCAATGAACTCGATTTAAACCGCGTTAGCCAGGTACGAAAGGAAGCCATCTGGTTTCTCGAAGCGCTCAATGAACTGCTCGTAACCTTGGTTGCCCACCACGGTGAGGCACGGGTGTTCTTCATGCATGGCTGGAATGTTGTTCAACCGGTGTGTGACCTCGGCCTCGGTCTCAAGCAGCGAGGTAATACCGTCGTACCCGCAAGTAAGTTTGCTGCCCCCACCTTGAGTGCGCAGTTCTTTACTGAAGCAGTCTTACCTTTTCGCGACGCTGCCGTCATACGAGGGATCGATGTCGCCATCGGCCGACGCTATCCAGCGGCGGACAAGAACAATGTCATGCAACTCTTTAGTAAGCGCTTTGCCGATGACTGCTCGCCTGTGATCCAAACACTGGCACAGCTTTCTATGGATGGCAAAGTCAATGCCGTGCAATGTGAACTCGGAGTCGGCCTGCGGTGGCCAGGACCAGAGCGCGATGCCTTTATCGAGATCTTTTGCCAGACGCTCGGACAGACACAACCACAAACTCAAGTGTCCAGCCTGGAGTTCTCCTCCCTGACTGTACCACGGCGGACCCATCCAACTGCGCATCTCAACGGTGCCCCCCTTCCACTGCGTCTTGCTTCAGAAGCCGTGCGGCTTGGGTTGCATTTTCATGATCCCACGAGTGGGCTAGGGTTACTGGGCGGCATAGAATGTGACCCAGCAGAATCGACGCACTCAGGTCGCCTTATGATGTTCCTCGGTGGCACTGAGATGGTGTTGTTTACCGGCGAAGATGATAGTGCCACTGATCCGAGTCGCGTGCATGTCGGTGGGCTGACCTGGCAAACGCAACCCACAGGATTTGCGATTTCGTACCGTGGCACAGTAATGCGCTTCTCTCATCCACAAGCCTTCATCCGCCTAGAGGACGGGCTCGCTGCGTCGTGGGTTGAACCAGCGGAGATGAAGCTCACCTTAACATTGCCCGTGCCTTTACCCTCACCACCGGTGCCACTGTATCTCGCCCACCTTCGTGGGGAGGTGAACTTACGTGATCGTCGCTATGTCCTTGATGCCTGGGGTTTCCTTGACTCGCTCAAGCCGGAAGAAACTGGACGGTTGATGCCACGTCGCTTGTTGTCGCTGCCATTTGGTCCAGATTTAGGAGTGTTTCTCTATTGGGTCGAAACACTCGACGGTCCCCGGTCGGCTGGAGTGATCTATCATCATGGAGAACCGCACGCGTTGCAGCCAGAAGATTGGCAACTACACTATACGTTACATGAAGGGCGCCCTCGTGCGTTTCGGGTCGCGCTGACTCCGCCAACACCGTTGACCTTACATTGTGACGGCGAGACATTGACACACATTCCGATTGTCCGCCATGCCCCGCAGGGGAATGCACTCGATGTGACATTTGGTCTTTCCCGAGCCCTCTGGCAAGGACGCGAGGCGCTGGGCATTTACGAGTTTTCCGAGCGCCGGAAGGATTAAGCCGCTCGTTGGTCGGTCTGTTCGTCATGTGCAAACGGTGAGTACAAAGTGTCAGGCACAGGCCGCCGATCAGCGACGCGGCGCCGCGGGAGCCAGATACTAACCGTACTCCCCTTTCCCACTTCGGATTCAACACGGAGCGTGCCGCCAAAGAAGCGACTGATGATGTCACGAGAGATGGGAAGCCCGAGACCAGTGCCTTCACCAACAGCCTTGGTAGAAAACAATTCTTCGAAGATTTTTTCGAGACTCTCCGCAGGAATGCCACATCCCTGATCGAGTACGTGGATCTCAAGGTTGCTCCCCTCCTCGCTCACCACGACTCGAATCTCGCCTTCGCTCTTACCAGCGTCCTTATAAGCATCGATAGCATTATTGATGAGATTGGCGAGGACCTGTCCAAGTTTTCCGGGATCACCATACATGGTCGGCTCAGTTGCCGTGCACGCGACGGCAATTTTGCAGCTCGACATGCGGACACGATGGGATAGCAAAGTTACCGTATCTTCAATCGTCTGTACGACAGAAAATGTACGTTCTTGTCCTTGTTGAAGGTCACGGGTGTGGAGTTTCAAACTACGAATATGGGCCGACGCTTTTTCCACCCATTGTTGCGTTGCCTGAACAGTCTCGCGCATTTCTGCAGCGATCTCATGGTGATCTCCAGAAGTGACATCCTGATCGCCGATCGAGTTCTCATATTCACGGATGAGTTCATCGAGTGACATTAATGAATTGAGTGACGCGCCAAGGGGCGTATTCATTTCGTGGGCAATCCCCGCAGTGAGACGCCCGAGTGCTGCCATCTTTTCCGCACGGACCAGATTTTCTTGGCTGTGCTCGAGGTCACGATACGCTTGTTCGAGCTTGTGCAGCGACTGCTGCAGCTCGGTATTCGTGTGGGCCAACTCCTGGGTCCGTTCAGCAACTTTCCGCTCCAGTCCAGCATTCAGCTCGCTGATTTCTTCGTATGACAACGCATTGGAAACCGAGAGCGCACTTTGGTTCGCTAAGGTGAAAAGAAAATCGCGATCGTCGGCTGAGAAGAACTGTCCTGATTCCTTCTGGCCTAAGGCGAGGACGCCTAACACCTCCCCTTTCAGATTGAGAGGGACAAGTAACTGCGCATTGAGAGCAACAAAGATCTCTGCTTCCTCATGCTGCGAGCCTAATTCCCCTTCATCACTAAGCGCGTCGTATTGCGAAAACGCTCGCTCGCGCTGCTGCTGTAGCCGTTGCATAAAAGGGTGGTCCACCGCAAAGGCGGACTCGTTGTCGTTGTGCGGGTACACGGTCACATACTGTTGTCGGTTCCGGTTGAGCAAAACCACGCCACCGTGAATGATCCCCATTGTTTCACGAATGGTGTTCCACACCAGCAAGAGAATTTCGTCGAGTCGTAACGTCGAAGCCAGTTCTTCACTCGTTGTTTCGAGCACTTTTTTCGGATCATAGCTGAGGCGAAAAAACAAACGATCGACGACCCGTTGGACGCGGTCCTTGAGCGGATTCAGCAAGAGCACCGCAGCCAAAGTAAAGAGCAAAGAGAACACCGGAGACTGCGCTACATCTGTGGTGTGGAGAGTCAAGTTCAAAGTGGATACGAACACAACGTATGACAGCGTAAGCACAGCAGTGAGGGTGAGGTAGTACGCACCACGTTTTAATAGCGCATCGATTTCAAACAGGTCGTGCTTCACAATGGCATAGCCAAGACTTAAGGGAAAAATAAACATGGTAAAAACTGAGTAATTGACCGCGACCTCACCACCTCTGAAACTCGACACTAATGCAAGGCCTGCAGGCACAGCAAAGGCGCCGAGAAAACCGAGAAAAATGACGCGAATACGTTGCCGAGTCAGATGCGAAGCCGTCGTCCAATACTGCCAGAACATATTCACGAGGAAGGGTAAACCAGAAAGGCCAGCATACGACTCGCACAGGCTGTGAATCCAGGAATAGATAGTCGGCTGATAGAGAAAGACTTCATAGGCGACGCTAAGGCGGTGGCAGGAAACAACTTACCGCAATAGTGATTGACCGGAGTGGAGAGCCTCTGCACAAGAGCAGGGATGAGAGACGAGACCATTGTGTGCTGGCTTCGGTCTAAGTATCGAAGTCTGGTCGAAGAGCTGGATGAACGCGGGCGAC
>VGTJ01000050.1 GCA_016874775.1 Deltaproteobacteria bacterium | reverse complement strand
GTCGCCCGCGTTCATCCAGCTCTTCGACCAGACTTCGATACTTAGACCGAAGCCAGCACACAATGGTCTCGTCTCTCATCCCTGCTCTTGTGCAGAGGCTCTCCACTCCGGTCAATCACTATTGCGGTAAGTTGTTTCCTGCCACCGCCTTAGCCCCGGAATGCCATACGCGTGACGGCCAATGAAGAGAGACTTCCGTCCAGTTACTGGATGGACCTTCACTAAGGGACGCAGTGGCGGCTCCTCTCTGTGAAAGCCATACCCTGCGCCGACCGCAACTTTGTGGCCGATACGACCTTGCGAATAGTACAGCGAGTGATAGGCCGAGAGTGCAGCGATGCGAGTCCTGATCGCCTCGTCAAGTGCATCGTACGCCGCCCGCATATCCGCCCATTCGGTCTGTCCGCCCGCTGAGGGAACAACCTGTGCAGACAGGACGGAGGCCTTTGCAGCCAGTGGCATGTAGGAGCTGTCAGTATGCCAGCCTTCGTTGCCGCGCATAAGCTGCATGCCATGTTCGTCGTCTCTCATCAGCGTGCCGTCGGTGCGCTGATTGCTGATCGGTACGATCTCGCGGTCGGCAACCAGATGCTCAATGGCACCGAAGCGGCCACCGAAGTTGATCTGCTCGGTCTCGCTGAGATGTTGACCAGGGAAGATTAACACGGCATGGGCAAGAAAGGCACGTTCGATCTCGTCCCATTCCGCAGCCTTGAGGTTAGCGAGCTTGACGCCGGTGACAATGGCACCGAGCGTGGCCCCCGTTGGAGTAACTGTAAGTGTCATAAGTCTCCCTCCTTATGTCAAGCGTAACGTTGAGCGACACTCTGCAACTCACGCATCATCAATCGGAGGCGAATTTTACCTCGATTCACGCACCCCTTCCAGAGTAGCGATCATTGCCATGCGTCTCCGTCTCTGCCACAAGCGGCACCCCGACCGCTTGTCATATACTGCCGCTGGACGCTATGATCCACAGGCGTAAGATACAAGGAGGCAGGCATGACGCAAACCGTAGCACCGGCGACCAATCGTGAAGCAAGTGAAGGCCGGTTAAACTACCTCGATTCCTCGGTTCCTAGCTCTCTATATCGTAACGGCAAAATGCTCCTGCGACGCAACGCTGACGGAAGCGACTCGGAGTTGCTGGGGGTCGTTTACGACGAACGTCACGTCACGGTTCATAACGCGCGACTGCTCACCGGTACCCAGCGGCGCACGGTCGAGAAAAACGGCTTTGAGCTGTGTTTTCGTCCCGTAATGCACCCCAATCTCGACTTTCTCGACCACCAAGACGTCGCTCAACATTACTACCACGAGTGTGCACAGTTGCTCAAAGAGGTCACCGGCGCTGCAACGGTGGTAGCGTTTGACCACAACGTCCGCTCTACCGATGGAAAACAACGCAAACTGCGTATTCGTGGCGGACAGGAAGTGCAAGGCCCAGCGCGAATCACACATGGTGACTATACCCTCACCAGCGCTCCTGAGCGTTTGCAACGCCTGGCACAAGAGCCGTGTGAGAATGATACGCTCCGTTCTACCCTCGCGTCGGGAGCGTCGTTGCTTGACCCAGCAGAGGTAGAGACAGCGATTGGCGAGCACGGTCGCTTCGCCATCATTAACGTGTGGCGTAATATTGCCCATACGCCGGTTGCAACCCATGCGCTGGCTTTGTGCGACGCACAAACAGTGACCCCGAAAGACCTCAGCGTGTTTGAGTTACATTGTGCCGACCGTATAGGCGAGAACTATTTCTCCAAACCAGATCCGGGACACACGTGGTATCACTACCCAGCCATGACACGCGACGAGGCACTGCTGATCAAGCAATGGGACTCGGCTGGCCCGCTGGCACGGCCCAAAGGGCAGCGGCCTGACAGCGATGACCCGCAAGCGCCGTGCACGTTCAGTTTCCATACGGCATTCGATGATGCAACCACTCCGCCCGATGCACCAGCGCGATGGAGCATCGAGGTCCGCTGTGTGGTCATCTACCAGTAAGCGCACGGTGGAAGATGGGCGATCACTAAACGGTCAGACCAACCACAAGCACAGAGAAAAGGAGGGAACCACATGGCCAGTAGGAGTCAACACTTACACCCAGCCAAAGGAAACGGAGCGCGCGCGCACTATGACGCAGTCGTCGTCGGCGCGGGCTTTGGCGGTTTGTACGCGCTGCATCACCTGCGTCAGATGGGTCTCGCGGTACGTGTCTATGAAGGTGCTGGTGGTGTGGGCGGCACATGGTGGTGGAACCGCTACCCCGGAGCACGAGTTGATTTTCCCGGAAGCCCCTTCTATTGCTACACGTTCTCAGAAGAGCTGATGCACGAATGGGACTGGGCCGAAACTCAGCCCGATCAGGCGTCGGTGCTGGCTTATCTTGAATACGTCGCCGATCGATTTGACCTGCGGCGCGACATTCAGCTCGAGACGTGGGTGAGCGATGCCCGTTACGACGAAGCGGCACAACGCTGGCAGCTTGAGACCAGCGCTGGCGAGCACGTGTCTGCTCAATTTCTCATCTGCGCCGTTGGTACTCTTTCGGCGGCATACAAACCCAACATCCCAGGGATCGATAGCTTCACCGGCGAGTGCTATCACACCGGTCGCTGGCCACAGGAACCCGTCTCTTTTGCAGGCAAGCGCGTCGGCGTGATCGGGACTGGCTCCTCGGGGGTGCAAGCAATTCCTGAGATCGCCCGTGAGGCCGCACATTTGACGGTGTTCCAACGCACGCCACAGTACAGCATTCCAGCGCGCAACCGCCCCGTCGACCCCGAGATGGTGCGGGACGCCCGCGAGAACTGGGAGGCACTGCGGGCGAAGATGAATGCCTCACCCGTGGGCTCGCCGTTTGCGGTCACCGAACGTTCTGCCTTCGACGACACTCCCGAGCAACGCCAGGCACGCTATGAAACCCTGTGGCAGCAGGGAGGCCTGCACCTGCTGTTTGGTAGCTATACGGATATCATGACAAATAAAGAAGCCAACCGTACGCTGGCCGACTTCGTACGAGGCAAAATTCGTGAGATCGTGCGTGATCCTCAGACTGCCGCAAAGCTGATGCCTGACTACTACCTGGGCACCAAGCGCCAGCTTCTCGATAATGGCTATTTTGAAACCTTCAACCGCGACAATGTTACGCTGATCGATCTGCGCGAAGATCCGATTCAAGCGATCACGCCAACAGGGATGCGCACAGCGACAGGTGACCACCAGCTCGATATGCTCGTGTTGGCAACAGGATTCGACGCCATGACCGGCGCGCTGCTGCGTCTCAACCCCAAGGGACGTGGTAACGTTCGCTTAGCAGAGAAATGGCGTACGCGTTTCGATAGTTACCTCGGCATCACGATCGCCGAGTTTCCCAATCTCTTTATGATCCACGGCCCAGGCTCACCATCAGTGCTTTTCAATATGCCGCTGGGTGCCGAGCTTGAGTCAACGTGGATCGGCAATTGCGTACGTTACCTGCGCGAACATGGCCTCGGCGCCATTGAGGCCACGCCCGACGCCGAGAAGAGCTGGGATCGCGAGGTCTCCGAGTTTGCCAATCCAACGCTCTATCCTCTTACCGACTCCTGGTACACCGGAGCCAATATCCCCGGCAAGCCTCGTCAGTTCTGTGTACACCTGGGCGGCCCCCTCTACTTTCAACGCATCGCTGAGGTTGCGGCCAAAGGCTATGAGGGTTTCGTGCTAGAGAAAGAACATCAGGCCGACGTTGTTGCCGCGCTCTGAATACCGCAGACAAGCAAGAGAGTAGTCAGCAGCCAACCTGGAACGGTACTTATCAGGACTTCGTTCTTTTCTCCTGACTACTCTTTACCTCAAACGACTCCACTGCCCCCGACCAATATGGCCGAACCTGCGATTGATGCCGAATGCCATGTAAGCGCACCCGGTCAGTAAGGTTAAGCAGCACGGGCATCAGCTCAGCACCGCGAATCTGCCCTAATCCACCAGTGATCACTGCGCGTTCATGAAATTGCTTCACATGGTCGCTGAGTACGTTCTGTCCACCAGTTATGAGCAACGGTACCGCCTCACCAGAATGAATCAGCGGACCGCTACTCGGTGTGGCGTGATCGCCGGTTATGACCACAAGCACATCGCCTGTGGCTTCAACTCGTCTGACCAGATCACCAAGCTCACTATCAATCGCCTCAATTGCACGTTGCTTGGCTAGAGGATCTTTCTGATGTGCCGCAACATCCGGCCCCTTCGAGTGAACATGGACAAATTCATATCCTTGCTGAAAGAGCGTGTCCGCAACCCGCAGTTTTTCCTGAAAATCAGCCGCAACATCTGAATAGTGAGAGACAGTCACAGAAGTCATGCCACAACCACCCGCCAACCCAACATAAAGTGGATAGTTCTCTATGCTCGCTGCCCGTAGTCCATTTTGTTCAAGAAAAGGTGGAACATCTGGTCGTACTGCGGCCCATTTGGTCAACAAAAAGTTTATCAGTGAGGAGTTAAGTAATCTCCTTTGCTGATTAATTGGATGGCTCTGCAAACGTTGCCAGACCCAGTTCAAGTAATCGTTCAATGCTGTCGCGGTACGGTTTGCATTTGTGTGGTCAGGATCTTCAACTAGAGGCAGCGCCTTCGCTACCAGCGCGCCGTTATAAAACGGATCAACATCAGAGATATAGCGACTAGGATCTCCAGAGAGAGTGAGGATTGCTTCGCAATGTCCGCACGATTGCAGTGAAAAATGAATTCCATGCGACTCGTATTCAGCAATCCCTTTGATCAGTTCTTCACAGTCTGCCTCGTCACGAGATTGCTTCTCCTCCCAGAGAATGGTGTCGCGACGGACCCTTCCCTCGACAATCGTCGTTGAAGCAAAGCTCGCCAACATAACGACAGTCTCTGGAGCAATATCGAATCCTCGGCCGATTGCTTCAAAAGCGGCACGGCCAGGGAATTGATCAGATGAATAGCCGAAAAGGAGGAAGTGCGAAAATTCACTCTCTAAGGGCACGCCCGGAGACAATGGGAGCAACAATCCGGTAGTGCCCAGTTCCGCCAGTCGATCGAGATGGCGAGTGTGTGCGGCCTCAAGCGGGGTTTTACCTCCAAGAAGTGATTGCGGGCGATCAGCAAGACCGTCGAGCACGATAAAGAGAATACGGCTTGTAGAATGCGGATTGCGGATTTTTGTCACCGCGTTCACCATAAAGTATGCTTGCTCACTACTGGCTACCCAATGCTGACGACTTTCCTCGCCCGCTCCTCTGCGCCAATCGCTCGTAGTACGCTAGCGGTTCCAGGGGGCACCAATTCCTCCCACCCTTGCCCGGCTCGCAAACGTCGTCGTATTTCAGTCCCACTCACTTCTTTTGCTACACCTTCATCTAATACTTCAACGCTCCAGCCGTTATCCTGAAAGCGCCGTAACTTTTCATTTCCCCAGGCAGAGAATAAACGCAGAAACTGCACGGTCTCCGCTGGGCAGTACGATGCCCAGCGTTCGGGATGGTGAATCGGAAACGGGACAATCGCAACACGAAAGAGCGGAACGTTGGCTTCAAGCAACGTCGCTTGAACCATGCGCTGCCGTTCGAAAAAAGTAAACGGATTCGCTTCAGGCAAGTGCCGTCCGTTATCTGCTGGTTCATAAACAACAAGCGACGGGTCTGGGTTGGTAATGCCGATAATCAGGAGGTCACAGCGTGCCAGTGCAGCTTGTGTATACTCCCAATGCCCATTATGGAAGGGTTGAAAGCGCCCGTGAATCATGCCATAGCGATGACGCATGGGCGCTGTATAGCAGAAATCGCAACAGATTACTTATCGCACCACTGCCGGTGTCGTTTGTTCTGGACTTTGCGCGTAGGTGTGCGGAGTTTCTCTGGATATTACCGTCGAGACGGGTGCGGCTTTCGCGTCAGTAGCGTGGGTCGGCTGCGCCACCGTTGTCGTCGCAGGTTGCGTTTTGTTCACTTCAAAAACTAGTCGGCCAGCTTGGTTCTGTGCAGTGACACTTTCCATCACTTCTTCTGGCAGTTGGATAGGACGGAGCTGCGGAAATTTCCCCTCTTCAAGCGCTGGTCGCATAAAAAACTTCTCAGGATGTGATACTTCCATCTGGCTTTTCACCGACATGTCCAGATACCACCTTCTGCGCATAAAATCGGGATTGAAGAAGACTTCCTTTTCTTCATCAGTCCATGTCTTCAGGCGATGGTTGTCACGAATGTTATAGGTAAGAATATCCGTGCCAATATGCCAGTACACAATCAGCATAGGCCCATAGCCCCGCTCACCCATACTGGGGTTAAACATCTCAGTCAGGCGTGTTTCGATGAACGACAACTTGCCATCGGGTCCATACTGCTCAACTCGCAACGGATAAAAGGAATGCTTTTCCAACCAATAAAGGATGCGAGGCGCATAATAATCGGGCAACCAATCTTCACGTGCGAGTGCCTCAACGACATAACATTCGACACCACCGTTTTCGCGGTAATGCGGGTAGTCTCGCCCCATGATTTTGATATCGCGGGTGGCGACTTCGCGGAGGACTCCGTCGCCAGTATTGCCAATCACAATGGTTGGCCGGGTCACGGGAAAACGTACCGTCTGATACAGAACGTCCGTGCCAACAACGCGCCAGGAAAACTCCCACGCATCACGGCCATTTCCATCATCCGTCGTTTGCGCCTGGTTGGGAAATCGATCCTGACGCCGAAACGGCGCCTGGTGCCGCACCCGTCGGATTGCTGGCGTATACATGAAGGCTTCTTCTTTTTTAATAAAGCTCTTGTCAGTACGATAACGAATCGTCATGCGTTGCGAGCCTTCGGCATCCGGCGGGAAGATATTCTGGTTCATGTAGCGATAGAGCTCTTCACCCGGTTTGCGCAAGAACTCGGCGTTTACCCCATCAGGACCGAAATAGTTCATGAAGGTGATCGATTTGCCCGGATTGAGCAACACTCCTTGAGGAGTGATTGACCCCCAGAGGTTGGCAAATGCGCATGACCAGCGTGGCCGCTGGGTAAACTCCATCAACCGATAGCCCATCCCTTCTGCCGTGTATGGCGCTGTAAAAGGATACGCTTCCGCTGGCAGGTACGATGTCTGTGGGTCACGCGGAGTCTCGGTGCGTAAATCGAGATTCTGCAATTCTTCCGGTGAGAGTTCCTCAACCGTCTTCCAGGTACGAGCTGCGGCGGCAGATACTTCAGCGCTGGCAGCGGTCGACCATCCAATTACCATTATCAGAGCGAACGTAATCCACACGAGCAGTCGTGACGTTGGGTGCACGCTATCCTTCCTTACTATACTCTGCGTATGTGTAGAGATAACAACGGGGAGAAAACGAGAAGCTGCGCTTGGTATGTTCATGATGTTGGTACAATCTGCGTACGGCGAGTCGCTAGCGACTCGCCGGTCTCAGTATTGCCCTCATCAGTATTTATAAGGCAGGAACCGTCGTACAGCAAGAGTACAAGACAAAAGAGTATTTCACGGCGCCAACAAGCTTAGCGCTTTTCGTGTCGCCGCTAGACGCTCTTCGTTGACTGGGCTGACAGCAAGCACTGGCATCGCCGCTCCGGCCTGCTGGAACGCAACCAATTGTTCACGACACATGCTGGCTGGACCGAAGACACAGACTTCCTCAACCATGCGATCGGTCACCAGTGCAGCTGCGGCTCGCCGGTCGTTTTTCTTCCAGGCTTCTTGCATTGCATTCACCTCTTCAACAAAGCCACAGCGACGCCACTGTTTCCGATAGAATGGCAACTGAGCAAAGAACGCCAGGTTGTAGCGTGCAGCAGAACGTGCCTGATCGATGTCATCGGAAATGAAGGTCGGAATGCTGACAATACAATCAACCGCTTGTGGGTCTTTTCCTACTCGCTGCGCCGCATCTCTCGCTGCTTTGACAAGGCTTGGCAGGTATGAACGTGCCGGTAAGAACGGCATGATGCCATCGGCTACTTCTCCGCCAACCTCAGCAGACTCAACAGTCACTGCGCCAACATACACCGGCACCGGATGAAGCGAGGGGCGTGGTCGAAAGAACGAGCCAACATGTTTCCCTGTGAGGATACTCTTCACTGTTGATGCATAATGCCGCATGTATTTACGCGGTTGATCCATGGTGATCCCAAGGGACTCAAGGAGCGGGCGATGGCTGATGCCAAACCCCAACAGTAATCGACCGTCAGACAACTCATCGATGGTCGCTGCGGTCATTGCGGCAAGAAACGGATGGCGGAAATAGATATTGGCGATATTGGTGCCAACCTGAATACGCGAAGTGCCAAGCGCAATAGCTTCGGTACACGCCAGCGCATCGCCGCGCCCCTCGTTTACGAAAATCGCCGCATAGCCTTTGTCTTCAGCCAGTTTGCCCAATTCGACGAACTCCTTAGGTGGCGCCTCGGTAGCGGTCGATAGCACGACTCCCAAACGCTTCATACATCCTCCCTTCTTCTCTCGATTATTTCGCCTCGGGGTTTTGGTTATTCATCGGCACCGTCTCTGTCGCTGGAACGCCTGACGATGGCTGTGTTTCTCCTGGCTTCTGTATCTGCTTCTGCAACTTCACCAAATGCGCGCGACCATACGCAGTATCGAACACGCCTGCGTCTTCCCCAACAACCGTAAACTGATACCGTCCAGGTTGCGGACGCATGACGATATACAATAGTAAGGCGAGTAAGAAGAACATCTGCCAAGTTAACAGTCGCAAAAATCGCTCAATACTCTTGGCATGGGGGAGTAGATCTCCCCCCGAGAGCGACAGTTCAGCACGGTTTTCTTTTGTCGGCATAGTTACCCCTTTAGTATTGTTTCGGCACGCGGCATCGTGCCGTCGACAATACGAAAAATGATGAAAATTTGCACAACGCGCGCTATCTCGACTACAATCTCCTAAGAACATCGCTTTGCCTTCAGCGAGCAGAAAGACAGTCTGACGTAACGCGAGGCGCAGCATTCGAGCCTGTGTATAGAGTTTCTTGCAAGAATTCTCAACTCAAGCAGAAACCTGCTCGCGCCCTCATATTGTGTTTTTAGTCGTTCTATGGTCTGTATGGAGACAACAAGTATTTATTGCCTAGCGTGACATTTATGGCCCTACGCGAGCGTTACCCTAACAACATTCAAGCTGCAACGCTAAAGGCAGAAATTCGCAAGGCAATTTGGACTCTGCTCACACAACAAGGAATTACCCGTTTCCCTGGCCCGGTTGGGAGGGTGCCAAATTTTATCGGCGCCGAACGCGCCGCCATGCTCCTGCGTGAGCTCACCGTGTGGCGAAAAGCCCAAGTCATAAAAGTCGGCCCGGATGCTCCCCAACTTGCGGTTCGACGTGCAGCGTTAACCGATGGCAAGCTTCTCTACCTAGCCGTGCCGCGGCTGCGCACCGAAAAATGTTTTGTCGAACTGGACCCACAACGGCTCGGCTCTCGCGTTCCCTTAGTGTCGAGCATTCGTGGTGCGCTCAAATATGGTCGCCTTGTCACACCTCGTGAGATGCGTCACACCGACTTGATTGTCACTGGTTCAGTCGCGACCAGTCGCGATGGGGCACGGCTTGGCAAAGGGGGCGGATTCTCTGACCTTGAATACGGATTACTACGCGAGGAAGGCAAAGTTCGCGAACTCACACCTATTGTCACGACGATTCACCCACTCCAGCTTATTCTCCACAAGATCCCCATGTTTCCGCATGACCTGCCGGTTGATTTCATCATTACTCCAACAGAAGTGATCGCAACACGCGCAGTGTACCCTCGTCCTCGTGGTATCTATTGGGATTTGTTACGCGACATCGAGATCAACACCATTCCGATCCTGCGCAAACGCTTGCGGCAAGGTGGAACCGGTACACGGCAAGGATAAGCCAGAGTTTCGCTCTTCTGTCTAAGCGAGAACTCTCGTGCGCATGGCGTACGCTACATCTCTCCGGTAATAACCCGCAGTATACCAATCTTGTGTGGTTTGATTTAGCCGTTAATGCGATGCGCCGCAGCCAACGCCAGTGTCACAGCTTCATCTGCTGTCTTCGCAGCTTGGACGCCTTTCACGTCTCCCCAGGCGTTCACCCCGATCACCGGTTTGCCTAGCTTCAGCGCCAAAGCGACTTCAGAGAGCGTCCCATACGAACCAGGCAACGCGATCACCGCATCACCAGACGCAACCACTAACATGTTGCGTGCATGACCAAGCCCAGAAGGAATCACGATGGAAAGCGAAGAGTTGCCGGTCGTGGCATCATAGCTGGGCAGAATCCCTATCGTTGTCCCTCCCTGTGCCGCTGCCCCACGTGCAACACCAGCCATCACCCCACCAAGTCCACCACACACGACAATCGCCTCGCGCTGAGCAAGCGCTTGCCCTATCTCTTCTGCGAGCTGTGTCACTTCTGGTGATGGATTATTGTCGCCAACCACTGCAATCTGGAGTTTTCGTGCCATCGTGGGTTCCTCCAACTCTTACACTTCGGACAGGAGAATATCGCGCAGTTCTGGAATTGCACGCACCACATACTGCGGTGTCGGTAAATCGCCTGGCAAGGGAATCTCGTGTTCATTCACCCACGCGACATCCATTCCTACCCCAACAGCTCCACGAATATCATCATGCGGCGAATCGCCGACGAACAACGCGTCTTGCGGTTCAACTCCAAGCGTGGCGAGCGTGTCGGTAAAGATCAGCGGATGTGGCTTCCGCCACCCGTGCTCGTCAGAAATGACAATGTGTTCAAAACAGTCCGTCACGTCGTCACGTTGCAAAATGTGACGCGCGGTCGCACCGTGATCAAAATTGGAGACGAGCGCCACGCGATACTGCCGCCGCGTATCGGCGAGGAGTTGACTATGTGAAGCCGGAACATCGGTCGCATCGGCCAACAGTTGCATATGCGCGAGCGATAATTCCTGGGCAATCTGTTGCGTTTGGGCAGATTCGCTGAGGCCAACACGCGCAAGAATCAACGCGAACCGATGGATGGAAGGAAACTCCCGCATCTCACGGCTGCGGACTTCTCCTAGTTCACGTGAGACCTCGGTATGCGCCATCATAAACTGGGCAAACGGCACCTGTGGAACTTTTTGCTCGACGACGGCCCGCAATTTCCCCATCGTCGACCGCGACGACTTGCCGTTCCACTCAAAGAGCGGCAGCTTCTCCTGGCGAAACAGCGCCACAGTGCCAAACAGATCAAACAGAACAGCGCGATAGCGTTTCACTATACGAGCCTATTGATAGAGGGGTTGTTTTTGTTGCGGGTTGAGTGGCCGACGCCCAGCAAACCCATCTTCGCGCCCATGATAGAAGCGAATCTCTTTCTCGCCATACTGCCAACATAACTCAACCACTTCGCCATCGATACGGGCAGGAAAATCTACCAGCCCTAATTCAAGGCCCTTAAACAAGCACCCCTGCGCTTCAATCTCTTCGACATTCTGCGAGAGTTGTTCAAAAAGCGGATGCAACGCCGGTTTCATTTGTATGAGCTGATGCACGGACATCTGGTCAAGGCTGCGCTCGCCGTGTTCCTGCGCGATCGCAGCGAGTTCCTCACGAATTTTGAGACTGGCACGCTGCATACGGTCCAAGATGAGTTCAAAACGTGGGATTAAAGCGTTGGCTTCAGCTACCGAAAAGAAGTGTTCACGAGAATCACTTGGCATATATGGCTCGTCGCTTAGAGCGCCACGGTTGTAGCTACTCTTTACCCCTTGTGCAAGCGGAGACCATGTATTATCTTTTTTTCACAGTGAGATTGCATAGAACTGGAGGACGCCTCGATGGCAGACTCGAGATTTAGTGGAAGTGAAGAAGAACAAAGCCAAGAACATCGCACCGCTGGCATTGAAGACGATCTCAGCGGCGTCGTTGTTCCTGCAGAGCTCTCTATTTTACCCTTACGGGGAGTGGTCATTTTTCCCTCCGCCATCGTCCCGCTGTTAATTTCGCGCGGGTCGTCGCTTAAGCTCGTGGAGGATTGTCGCAAAGGAGATAACCTTCTTGGCTTAGCTACACAAAAAAATCCTGATGACGAGAACCCTACCCCACATGCCTTATACTCGCGTGGATGCGCTGGCCGCATCTTGAAGATGTTGAAGTATCCAGATGGAAGTGTGCGCATTCTGGTGCAGGGCGTCAAACGCATTGAGATCCGTGAGTACGGACAATATGAGACGTATTTCCGCGCGCGCGTCGCTCATTTACAAGACACCTTTGTTCCATCCAAAGATCTAGATGCGATACAGGCACATCTTGTGAGTCAGTTCGCCAAGTTCGTCTCGATGGTCCCCTACCTGCCAGATGAGTTGCAGGGCGTGGTCATGAACATTAAGGACCCAGGGCGCGTCACCGACTTGATCGCCTCGAACCTCAACATCTCAGTTGACGAGAAGCAGGATCTGCTCAACACGGTCGAGGTCCGCAACCGGTTAGAGAAGCTCTCGTCGATTCTCAATCGTGAGATCGAGCTGGTTGAGTTAGGCAACAAGATTCAGTCGCAAGTCCAGACTGAACTCAACAAGAACCAGAAAGAGTTCTATCTGCGCCAACAGATGCGCGCGATTCAGAAAGAACTCGGCGAAAACGACTCGCGTTCCAACGAGATTGAGGATCTGCGCAAAAAGATTGAAGATGCCAAGATGCCTGAAGAGGCACGCAAAGCCGCAGATAATGAACTCGAACGGCTACGCATGATTCCAGTCGAGTCGGCTGAGCATTCGATGGTTCGTACCTATCTGGAGTGGCTGGTCAACCTGCCGTGGTCGATCTCCACTGAAGATAATTTGGATATCCATCATGCTCGCCAGGTGTTAGACGAAGATCATTACGATCTGGAAAAAATCAAAGACCGCATTCTCGAATATCTGGCCGTGCGCAAGCTGAAGAATGACTCCAAAGGTCCTATCCTGTGCTTCGTGGGACCTCCGGGCGTTGGGAAAACCTCTCTCGGACGCTCTATTGCGCGTGCGATGGGACGGAAATTTGCTCGCATTTCCCTTGGTGGAGTGCGTGACGAAGCTGAGATTCGTGGCCACCGACGTACATACATAGGCTCGCTGCCGGGGCGCATGATTCAGTCGTTACGCACCGTTGGTTCGCACAACCCGCTCTTCATGCTCGACGAGATCGATAAACTGGGAATGGATTTTCGTGGCGATCCGGCGTCAGCCTTACTCGAAGTGCTCGACCCTGAGCAGAATTTCTCGTTCTCGGATCATTATCTTGATGTCCCCTTCGACCTCTCGAAAGTGATGTTCATCACCACGGCCAACTATTTGGAGCCGGTACCACCAGCGTTACGTGATCGCATGGAAGTCATTGAACTGGCGGGGTACACCGAAGAGGACAAACTTGAGATCGCCAAGCGTCACCTGATTCCCAAGCAGATTAAAGAAAACGGGCTCACCGACAATAACATCACGTTACTTGATGATGCCATTCTCAGTATCGCTCGGAGTTACACCCATGAAGCTGGGGTGCGTAATTTAGAGCGGGAGATCGGGAGCGTGTGTCGAAAAGTTGCACGGACCGTCACCGAAGGCAAAACCGACAAGACCGTCGTCAACCAGGCAAAACTCCGAGAACTGCTTGGACCGGAGAAATTCTTCTCCGAGGTCGCCGAACGCACGCAAGAGCCTGGCGTTGCCACTGGTCTGGCGTGGACGCCCAATGGCGGGGACATTCTCTTCATTGAAGCCACGCGCATGGCTGGCAAAAAAGGACTGACGATCACTGGCCATTTGGGCGATGTCATGAAAGAGTCAGCACAGGCTGCGTTGTCGTACGTCCGTTCTCGCTCAGACCGGTTGGGTATTGCACCAGACTTTTTCGAGAATTGTGACTTGCATATTCACGTACCAGCCGGTGCCATTCCCAAAGACGGGCCGTCGGCGGGGATCACCATCGCGACGTCGCTTGCTTCGCTGCTTACCGGTCGTCCAGTGCACTCGCACGTTGCCATGACAGGCGAAATCACCTTGCGCGGCAAAGTCATGCCGATTGGCGGTGTCAAGGAAAAGGTCTTGGCCGCACGTCGTGCAGGCATCACTATGATAATCCTGCCCAAGCGCAATGAAAAAGACATGGAAGATGTGCCAGCGAATGTGCGACAGGAAATGCAGTTTCGTTTCGTCGAAACGATGGATGATGTACTCGACTTAGCCTTGGAGCCTGCAGCTATTCCCATCGACGCGAAACCGACAAGCTTTCAAAGTGTAGTTGCATCATCATAAATACCCCAAGAGGAGCATCTCAACGAAATGCCCTCTTGGTGTTGATACGACCAACGGGAGGCGACCAAGCCTCCCGTTTTTTTTTGAGGAAAGCGCATGACACAAAAGGTGAGAAAAGCGGTGATTCCCGCCGCTGGATTGGGCACCCGCCTTCTGCCCGTGACCAAGACTGTCCCAAAGGAACTGTTGCTCGTTGTCGATCGCCCAGCTACCCAGTATGCGATTGAAGAGGCAGTTGCGGCTGGAATCGAAGAGATCGTTTTCATCATTAGCGAGAACAAAGAAAGCATTGGGCACTACTTCTCGCCGGCACCAGCACTCGATGCCTGGCTCGCCGATCAAGGCAAAGCGTCTCTGTTAGACGATCTGAATAAACTGCTCTCCCGTATTCGCACCTCTTGTGTCTATCAAGATCAACCACGTGGGCTCGGCCATGCCGTCCTGTGCGCGCGAGCAGCCGTAGGCAATGAGCCGTGCATAGTGATCTTGCCCGATGATCTCGGTGAAGCCGCCCCGCCGCTGTCTGTCCAACTCATACGTGTCTACGAACGTACGGGTACCGGTGTGGTGGCATTGGAACGCATTCCCCGCAATGACATTCATCGCTATGGCGTCATCGCTGGCAGCGAGCGCGAACCGCGGACCTATGAAATCTCGGACATGGTGGAAAAGCCACCGCGCGGCACCGAACCCTCGGATCTCGCGATCATCGGTCGCTATGTGTTACCTGCAGAGATTTTTTCCATCCTCGAACATGTCCAACCTGGAGCTGGCGGAGAAATTCAATTAACCGACGGCCTCAAAGTCCTCCGTCAGCAGCGTGGACTTTTCGGTTATGAGTTCACTGGTCGACGTCACGATGTCGGAACTGTCCCAGGGTTCCTCGAAACCACCATACGCCTGGCCCTGAACAATCCCACCACGAAAGACCGCATGCATGCACTCATTCGTGAGCTGCACGCGGAAATCTCAAAGTAAGCCGTTCATTCTTACCCACGGCCATCAGTTGGAGCGATTATGGCACTCACGACTATTGAGCAATTATCACTACAAGGCAAACGCGTCTTCATTCGTGTTGATTTCAACGTCCCGCTCAACAAAGCCGGTGCCGTCACCGACGATACCCGTATCCGCGAAGCCCTCCCAACGATTCGCTATGCCCGCCAGCAGGGCGCCAAGGTCCTCCTTGCTTCTCACCTCGGTCGTCCGAAAGGTAAAGTCGACCTAGCGTTCTCTCTGAAGCCAGCAGCCGAGCGACTCGCGACACTCTTAGAGACAAACGTCCCACTGGCATCCGATTGCGTCGGCCCCGCAGCGGAAGCTGCGGTCAACAAACTAACTGCTGGCGACGTGCTCGTACTAGAAAATTTGCGGTTCCATGCAGAGGAAGAAAAAAACGAGGCTGGCTTTGCGCGTGCCCTGGCTGCCCTCGCGGACGTCTATATCAATGACGCCTTTGGCTCCTCGCACCGGGCACACGCTTCAGTGGTTGGCATGGTTCCCCACTGTGTGCATAAAGGAGTCGGGTTCCTCATGCAGAAGGAAGTCGCAGCGCTCTCACGCTTGGTGCAGTCCCCAGAGCGCCCATTCGTTGCCATACTGGGCGGTGCAAAAGTATCCGACAAGATTGGACTCATTGGCAGCCTGCTCACCCGCGCCAATACCATCATTATTGGTGGCGCAATGGCCTACACACTGCTGCAAGCGCAAGGCATCTCCACCGGAAAGTCGTTGGTCGAACCGGAGAAAGTCCAAGAAGTCCGGACGGTCCTGGCGAAAGCCAAAGAACAAAGAGTGACGATTCTTGTTCCACAAGATCATGTTGTTGTCGCAGAGTTGCAACCCGGAGCTGTAGCCACAACGACCGCCGGCCCTGAGATTGCCAGTGATCGCTTGGGGGTAGATATTGGCCCGCGCAGTATTGAGAGTTTTCGCGCTGCTGTACGTTCAGCTCGCACGATCCTGTGGAATGGACCAATGGGCGTGTTTGAAATACCACCCTTTGACCAGGGTACTCGAGCACTCGCCGAAACCGTCGCACGCTCGACCGGCTTTAGCGTTGCGGGGGGAGGTGACACTGTCGCTGCCCTGACTCAGGCTGGGCTCGCCGACAAAGTTAGCCACGTTTCGACTGGTGGGGGTGCGTCGTTAGAGTTTCTGGAGGCTGGAGATCTTCCCGGCTTGGCAGCACTGCGCGGGTAGTTGTCAACGCGAACCTCACTCACAATCAGTGCCCCCCTTTTCTGGTCGATACTTTTTTGCTACACAGGGTCCGGAAATGAGTCGCTAAGCAGAACGATATATTCTTTACATAATCATGGTATCGATACTGGAAGAAGAAAAACGCCAAGGTGTAACCCGCCTTGGCGTTTTTTTTGCACATAGGAACGCGTCACTAACTACACGGAGATTACACGCACTGAGGTATTCTATGCCAAGCATCCCTCGTACCCTCGACAAAACCTCATTCTCTATCACCGGTCTGATCCTCGCTGGGCTTCTTCTCCTTCCGGTTGCTGGTGAAGCAGCAGAGAAGACCACCAAGAAGCCGGTTGCCAAGCAGGTCACAGCCGTCAAACCCGCAAAGCAAACAACAAAAGCCAAGAAGCCCAGAGGAGCTGCGCAAGCCAAGGCCCCGGTAAAATTCGATGAGGATACTGCGCGTACGACGTTCGAAACTTTTGCGCGCGAATGGATGGCAAAACTTGCCGAAGCTGAAGAGTTCCAACGTGCCAAGAAGATAAAAGTGACGGAAACCCCTGACGGCTATTCTGCGGAATATATTGGCTATCTGCCAGAGCGGTCGATTCAAGTGAGGAAAACCGAATCTACAGACACGCCCTTTGTCGGGACCCTGACCTACTACGAACGTACGCTACGATGTACCGGAAAAACCAAAGAACAGGCCATCCAAGGCCCTTTCGAGCAAGTCGGGACGTCTCCAGTGCTGGAAATTTTCCGCTTCACCAAAGGGAAATGGGTCTACTAAAACAGGAAACACGGGTGCTCTTGCTGTGCTCGTTTGAGACTTGAGATTGCGGCTGACCTTGCTTGCCGGTACAGATCGTGACAAACAGAAAAGGCGATGAATCGTTATCGCTGGTGAGGCAATGGCATGACATACAGCAGTAGTAGACCGTTACGTTCTCGTGCGTTTCTTCTCTCGTTCATCTTTCTTTATCTCTCTCAGCCTCTGCTCTTTGCTGCTGAGAAAAACTGGAATGTCACACAGGAAACCCTTCCCAACGGTCTCCAGGTGATCATGCTTGAGGACCATCGGGCACCAGTTGTGACACTACAAGTGTGGTATAAAGTCGGTGCGCGCAACGAGCGCTCTGGCATCACCGGCATCTCCCATTTGCTTGAACATCTGATGTTCCGTGGCACCCCCAAATATGGGCAAGGAGAGTTTTCTCGCCTAGTCCAAGGCAAAGGTGGATCTCACAATGCCTTTACCTCAGATGATCACACGGTCTATTTCGAGAATGTCGCCTCTACTCACCTCGACCTCCTCCTCGAACTCGAGTCAGATCGACTGGCGAATCTCACATTAGATAAAAAGAGATTTGAGGCGGAACGCAAGATCGTTATGGAAGAGCGACGAATGCGCACTGCCGATGAACCTGCCGCAGATTTATATGAGCAGGTAAGCGCAGCAGCGTACACTGCTCATCCCTATGGCTGGCCAGTGGTAGGGTGGATGCGTGATCTAGAAACGATGACGCTCGCCGACGTCAAAGCGTATCGGCAACTCTTTTATGCTCCCAATAACGTTATTCTTGTTATTGCTGGAGCTATTTCTCCCCCAGCTTTATTGTCTAAAGTCAAAGCGACGTTTGGCACTATTCCTACTGGAGCACAGATACCGAAAGTGACATCAGTAGAACCTCCTCAGCGAGGCGAACGGCGAGTGACACTCAAACGCCCCGCCTCACTGCCCTTGTATGTCTCCGCCTACCACGTTCCAAATCTCAAAAGCGAAGATAGTTTTCCCCTCTCCTTACTGTCGGTGGTGCTGGCAGGAGGACGGAGTTCTCGGCTGCAGACCGCGCTCGTCGAGCGTAAAGCGTTGGTTCTCAGTGCAGATGCAAGCTATGACGATGCCTCTCAAGACCCGTCTCTGTTCACCCTCTCGATGCGCCTTGCTCCTGGAAAGCGGGTGCAGGACGCCGAGCGGGCCCTCTATCAGGAAGTGGAACAACTGAAAAACAAACGCGTCAGTGCCAAAGAACTGGAGCGAGCCAAGAATTTAGTTGAGTCTTCTTTCGTGTACGGACAGGATTCACTCTTCTATCGGGCCATGCAATTGGGCGAGTACGCCTCGCTCGGTAATTGGGAATTGATCCACAAGGTGATTCCCGGAATCCGTGCTGTCTCTGCGGCTGACCTTCAGCGTGTTGCCAAAACCTATCTGCGAGAAGAGAACCGTACGGTTGGAATTTTGCACCCCGAAGGCAAACCCATTCGCGAACGTCCATCTGGAGCCACCAGAGGTCCACTACACTAACGGCAGCATCCTTATCTCACCACACTGCCGACAATCAACGAAAGCATTCACCATGAAATTCGGTCGATCATCCCTCGTGTTCGTACTGCTCATGTGTGCCGCCTCAGCCAATGCTGCACCGCTCGGCACTCGCACAACGCTCGACAATGGGGCGATCCTGCTGGTTGCCGAACGGCCAAGTATTCCCATGGGGGTGATCAACATCTTGCTCAAGAGTGGAGCGGCTGCTGATCCAACTGGTAAAGAAGGGGCCGCCAATCTGACCGCTGAACTCTTAACCCGTGGGACGAAGCAACACTCGGCGCAAGCGTTGGCTGAACAGCTTGATTTTCTTGGCGCCTCACTGCGAGTAGATGCTGACCTGGAGACCTCCTCAGTCACGTTAACAACCTTAACCAAGAATCTCCCTGCCGCGTTGACACTGCTTGCTGAGGTCCTCACCTCTCCCATCTTTCCGATCGCTGAATTAGAGAAGAAACGAATCGAGATCGCCGGTGGTTTGCAAAGTCGCGAAGAAGACCCAGGATGGGTTGCTCAGCGAGCGTTTCTCGAAAAATTGTATCCGCAACATCCATACGGCAGACTTGTCGAAGGACAAGCGGCAACCCTCACATCCCTCACACGCGAGGATGTCGTCGCGTTCCATCAAACCCATTATCGACCGAATAACGCAATCATTGCTGTGGCTGGAGATGTCACGGCAGAGCAGTTCGAGAAGCTGTTTCGTACCCATCTGGCTGAGTGGCAACGTGGCGACATTCCTGACCTGACGGTACCTGAACAACAGCAGCCAAAGACAACGCAGATCACGCTCGACAAGAAAGTCGCACAGGCAAATGTCATTATGGGCCATATCGGTGTCGCACGCTCCAATCCAGACTACTACAACATTCAGGTCATGAACTATATTCTTGGTGGCGGCGGTTTTGGCTCGCGGTTGATGGATAAGATTCGCGAAGAGCTGGCCCTGGTGTATTCGATCGGTAGCGGCTTCAGTGCGCGTAAACATGCAGGGCCATTCACGGTAGTTCTGCAAACCAAAAATGCCAGTGCCAAACAAGCTCTTGATGAATCACTGAAAGTGATTCATACCCTCATCGAGGGTGGTCCGACAGAAAAAGAAGTCACCGAAGCCAAAGCCTACTTAATCAATAGCTTTCCCTTGCGCTTGGTCTCGAATCGCGATGTCGCTTCATTACTTCCGGTCCTGGAGTTTCATAACCTGGGCTTAGATTATCCAGACCGCTACCCGACGCTTATTGGCCAGGTCACGCGCGAACAAGTCCATGCCGCAGCGAAAACCTACCTTCGTTCCGAGCACCTGCTCCAGGTGGTGGTTGCGGACTTAGCACAGGCGGGATTGGCGAAACAGTAGAGATGTCCCGCCGGGGCGCCTCTCCCATCTAGGGATAAATTCCCCGCAGTTGCACCGCTTCGGCAACACGATGAATTGCTAATACTTGCGCAGCGGTGCGCATATCGATGCTCTTCTCGTGCGCCACGCGCAAAATTTGATTGAAACTGCGCACCATAATCTGGCGCAAGCGTTCGTTGATTTCATCCTCTCCCCAAAAGAACGACTGCAGATCTTGCACCCATTCGAAATACGAAACCGTCACGCCTCCCGCGTTGCACAAGATATCGGGAATCACGAACACGCCTTTTTCCCGCAAGATGTGATCGGCTTCAGGAGTTAATGGGCCATTTGCTCCCTCAGCGATAATTTTCGCTCTGATTCGAGCAGCGTTTGTCGCTGTAATTTGATTCTCCATCGCGCAGGGCATCAGTACATCACAATCGAGTTCAAGCAAATCCGCATTGTCTATCGCCTCTCCTTGAGGGAACCCGACCACCGATCCTTGGGTTGCAACATACGCCCGCAATGCCGACAAATCGATGCCGCGAGGGTCATGGACTCCACCGTTCACGTCACTCACGGCGATCACTTTCGCACCGCGCTCTTGCGCAAGATATGCAGCAGGGCCACCAACTTTGCCAAAACCTTGTACGACGACTCGGGTGTGTTCGAGTGGCAGATTTTTGCGTTTAAGCGCCTCAATCATCGTGATCACCACACCGCGCCCCGTGGCTTCAGCACGTCCCAAAGAGCCACCAACCGCTACGGGTTTTCCCGTGACTACTGCCGGAACCGAATAGCCATGATGCATAGAGTAGGTGTCCATAATCCACGCCATCTCACGCTCCCCTGTGCCAACATCAGGCGCAGGAATATCACCTTGGGGGCTCATCAACACGCTAATTTCTGTCGCATATCGACGCGTCAGTTTCTCTAACTCTCGTACCGTGAGCTTCTTTGGTTCGCAGATGACACCCCCTTTTGCCCCACCGTAGGGAAGCCCGACGACCGCACATTTCCAGGTCATCCACATGGCCAAGGCTCGGACTTCGTCCAGTGTCGTGGCCGGATGATAACGAATCCCCCCCTTCGTTGGCCCTAAGGCGGTGTTGTGATGGACCCGGTAGCCAGTAAACACTCGAACCGATTTGTCTTCCATCTCGACCGGGAAATTGACCGTAATTTCTCGCTTCGGCACTCGCAAATAATCAGCAATACCAGGAGGCAAATCTAAATGCCGCACCGCATTATCAAACTGCCGTAACGCCGTCTCGTATGCCGATTCCACCATTGTTCACTCCTCCTTCCCCACGGATGCACCCCAAATCATAACATATTCTCTCCGTGCGGTCGCATACAAATTTGCCGAAGCGGACCGGTAGCTCCGTCATTCGTTCTACTTGCTCATTCACGTATAGTGAGGTAGACGTGGGTCCGGCCAAGAAGAGAAGGAAAGGTATGCGAAATATGCGTCAGGCAAAAAAAGCGAAAACTCCTGTAGCATCCACTCGGCAGCCCATGCCACAGATGCAGGTTGCCACCGTAGTCAAAGACGGACGGGCACAGGCTGAGGAGTTCGCCCGACAACCACGGAAACTAAAGGTCTTACTTGAAACGGCGGTCGAAAAGCTGAAGCAGGCGGACAAAGGCGCGTTCAAAGGCTTGTGGCCCTATCTCTTAGCGATGATACGGCTGATTCGCGCCTTCTCTAATGGGAAGTACAAACACGTCCCTTGGGAAAACCTGATTTCCATCATCGTTGCTCTCGCTTATTTCGCTTCCCCATTGGACTTGATTCCTGATTTCTTGCCCGGCGTCGGTTATCTCGACGACGCAATGATCGTGCGCTTTGTCTACCGCTCAGTACGAAGCGAACTCGAACGTTTTATGGAGTGGGAGAGTGGTCTTGAGCAATCGTAGTCATTGCTCCAGCAGCCTCAGAGGTCCGCGTCAAGTACACCATCAGCATTTCTGCCGGTAGACAGCGCTGCCCGTTACAACGCCGGGGACTCGCGGTAAAAGGAACCGTTTGTCGCAGTTTCTGAAGGACATCTCGCGGCATCTCAGATCGCCGTGCCGAGGCGTCCGTTTGCAGACGCTTGAAGCACAGTTCCAACACTTCACAGCCACGGCAGTGTGGATCATCCAGGAAATCACAAAGGGCGTTGAGCGTCATAGCCAATCGATTCGCTGGTGTACATTTCCCAGAGAACATGAGTGTCATGGTTACCTCCTTTGTCGTGACACTGATCTCTATGGTCACTAACAGAGCAATTCTGTTGCCACAGCCAAAGAGCAATTTCCCGCTGTGAACCGACGAGAACAGGCAAGAAGTGTCTCCGATGGAAACATATGTGTGGTGCAAGGAGAAACACCACTTCATAGCGCCAAGCAGCTCGACCAAAATGGAGATTGTATACCGATCGCTCTTCGCCTATGTCCTGAGCGAAGAGAAGAATCTCTCAGAGAGACCCTTCACTTCGTTCAGGGTGACAATTGCGATTGGTTCATCCCTTGGAGGTTACGGCAGGAACATCCTCCTTCTTCCGCTCATTCAGCCTATCCATGCCGAGCCAAGTCCCAGTAGTAGTCCAGTGTCGCACCGACCCGCGTTCGCCCAAACTGCTTCTCTTGTGTAGCAAGCAGTGCCTTCACACCAGCTAGATGCCACTCCTCATCCGAGGCAAGCGCTTGCAGTGCGGCTACCACACGACGATCTTCATCCCGTTGTGCAGCATGTTCGCGATAACGTTGCTGTAAGCGTCCCTCAGTGACACGAAGCAGCGCGAGAAGCTCTAAGGTCGTTTCGGGACCGGCATAGCCTCCCCGGATGGGTAAGGCTCTCCTGCGGATAACCGTTGGTGATCCACCAAGCTCTTGGATCAGTTCGGTGATCAATTGGATATGCCGTGCCTCATCGGCAAGTTGATGTGTCAGATGAAGAGTCATTTCAGGCTCACTCACCCGTCGGAGCAATCGCTCAAGCAGTTCTGCTCCTTGCACCTCTGCCGCGCGATACAGATTCAGAATACTGAACTGGTCAGTGTGATCCCACATTTTCCACCTCAATCGCTACACCAACCCCAATGTCGCTAACGGTTCGCGGTCAACAACTGGCAAGCGCTGTGCACCGGCGTATGCCCGTGCCTCACCAGGCGTGCGTTCATACGGATCGGCAAGCCCTAACTCCTTCGCGTAATCGCGCAACACTGGAACAACTTCATTCGCCATCAGCCGCATACTGGTCATACGGTCCGCATTACTCACCGGACCTTGAATGTGGAAGAAGATAAAAATACCAGGGCGGAGCACCTGGGGCAGGGTCTTCACCTTCGGAATGACAGTCTTCGGCGTGCCAACGATGATCTGCATCCCCTTCTGCGCCTTCTTGTAACTTTCAGAGAGCTTGCGACGGATTTCTTGGTACTCCTGTTCCGCCGTTTCAGGATCTTCCTGCGCCATATGGAGTTTCGTTTGGCTTACGCCCAGCCAGCTTCCGCCTGGTTGTTTGGCTAACATGCGGATAGCACTCTTCGAGTTATATCCGGGCGGCAGCGTATGCTCAGGGCGGGAGAATGCTGTCTGGCCACCACCGTAAATGAACCCCTTCCCTAGCTCTTGCGCTTTCTCTTCTGTCTCGGCAAGGAACGTCGGAATCAGGTAACCGAAATTCTCTGACCCGGCTTGATAACCATGCTTCGCCGCTTCATCATCATAGATATCCCACAGGTCGCAGGTCGGACCGATGGCCGTCCCGAGTCCCACGTATGGATAGCGATGCTCAGCACACCATTTCACCGTCTCAGGACTGAGGACCCCAGGAATCCACATCTGCGGATAGGGTTTCTGATATGGCAATGCCCACGGATTCACATGCCGATAATGAAAATGTTTCCCTTCATAACGCCACGGTCCTGGACGAGTCCACGCCTGGACAATAAAGTCATGTGCTTCGTTGAACATTTCTCGGTTGTACGCAGGATTGGCATTGTTAAAAAATTGCTCACTCCCGGCACCTCGCACCCAGCCAGCTACAAGACGACCACGTGAGATCAAGTCGATTTCTGCTAATTCCTCTGCCATACGCAGGGGATGTTTAATCACAGGCAGTGGGTTGCCGACCAACACGATCTTCACTTTTTTGGTAATACGCGCAAGGATGGCAGCCTCGACATTCATCACCCCACCCATACAGAAGGGTGTCCCGTGGTGTTCATTCAATGCCACAGCGTCAAAACCTAAATCTTCTGCGTAGCAGGCTTCGTCCAGAAAATAATTATAATCATCCGCACCTTTGTCTCGATCAAAGTATTTGTTCGAGACAGCAAAGAACGCATGATTTTCAAACAACGCTTCTTCCGGCACCCAGCGATAAGGGCGTTCAGTAAAGTACCCGACTTTCATGGTCTACTCCTCTGTCGATTTCTGTATTATTTCGTTGCGACACTACGTATGACGTAGTGCGTGACACGAGAGCAACACTCACGGTTTGGAACACGCACCACGTCACACGCCTGCCATCCCTACCCCGCCAAGAATGTTTTCACTGCCGTCGTGAACTCCGCCGAGTTTTCGATTTCCGGTCGGTGTCCCACTTTGGCGATTTCAACGACTTTGGCTCCACTGATCGCGCGCTGGTATGCCGCAATACATCCTTTCGGAACCACTCCATCCGCTTGCCCCCAGATCAGGAGCGTCGGGGTCTTCTTCACCCCTTGCAGCAGATACTCAAGGCTAGGATTGTGCATGTACGGTTCCCACCCAATACGAGCAGTCTCCGCTCGGGCATCTTCAAAAGCCTCGAACTGCTCCGGTGTCATCTCGCCACCATAAATCTTGCCGAACTCTGAAGTCTCGTCCGGCACCGCAACAGTGCGACGAAGCAACGTTCGGATCGTCAGAGGAAAGATATCGAGGATTTCCCCCTCATTCGGCTTGAGTCCCATGGGAGCAACTAACACCATGTGCGAGAAAATCTTGGGGTCTGAGGCAACCATTTCTGCGGCAGTAAAACCACTCGCAGAAAACGCCACCACATCAACAGGATCGAGTTTCATCTCACGCACAACCATGTTGTAGAACCCACCAAGATCGCGATAACTGCGAATCCATTCGAGTCGTGGCGTTTTCCCAAAACCAGGTTGAAGCGGAATCAGCAAGGTCCGATCTTTAGCCAGCGCGTCGTTCCATTGCATCCATCCGGGGTAACCTAACTCGTCGTGAAGAACGAGCAGTGGTCGCCCTGTCCCTCCCTTCACCATGACGAGATCGGCACCGGCTACTTTGACGGTTTCCTCTTTCCACTGTGTCAAGATGAGTATCCTCCCTTCTGGTCTCGGGTTGTGAGCTACCACATGAATCCAACTTTCCCGGTGTACGTGGCATAGTCACCGCCGCCCTCCAGGATGTTGTACCGCACATCAGTTCCAACAAAGATGCGCTCGGTGAGTTTGATATCAGCGCCACCGCCAATGCTATACGCGATCTTGATGTTCCCTTGTCCAGTCGGAAACCCGCGACGATGCAGTTCTGGTGCTTCTGGAGTGACGCCACCAATCAACCCTCCTGGGAAGCCAGCAGATTTCAACGAGACATCCGGACGACCATCACCATTGAGGTCGATTCCCGCACGCGTGGTCCTTCCCAGGACAACATTGAGACCCAGACCAGTCACCACATACGGCTGCAGATAGTTTTGTAACCCACCCAGAGTGTAGTCAACCAATTTGTATTTTGCTCCGAGAAACACTTGCAGGAATTTCGCTTCTGCCTTGTTACTGAGAATACGTGCGCCTTGGGGGAGTCCCATTCCTGGTGCCATCAAGGTCAGCGGCGTGACAAAGACCCCGTTGTCCGTGCTCCGACCATACCCAATCATCACCTCGCCTAGGAGCTTCTGACCAAACAATGGATCTTTGCGCCAGATCGGCAAATCAAGGGCGCCAGCGATGAAGACGTCAGTCCCCGTTCCAAAAGGCCCACTATGTCCTCCCGGCATCAAGGAGAACTCACCACCAAACGGTGCAGCAAGTGTACTTTCTATGGCCCGCAGCCGCGTCTCTTGTTGCTCCTCACTTGCAGTCACTGCCTTCGGTGCCGGGGCACCCGCTGTGAGTTGCCCTTCCAACTTCTTGATCCTCTCCTCTTTTGCACGCACATCTTCTTCGAGCTGCTGTAGTCGCTGGTTGATCTTACGCAACTCATTGACACTCACCTCGACCGTGTCTCGTCCACCACCGATGCTCAGTGTAACCTGCCACCCAATGATGCCAAACGCGCCAACGACCAGTACAACTGTTCGTAACACATGCCCCCCTGTCCGATGTTCCTGCTTCATACCAGCGAGAACTGTGCCACGAACAATTCGCCTAAAAGACATCAAGAAGTGACATTATCTCCTCGTCGCATGCGACCAACGGCAACACGACTGAGACAGAACTGGTGCAAATGGATACAAGAAAAGCGATACAGTCTGCTCGTGGCGGTCATGCCAGTGCTGAGGGGTGACAGTGGGGGCATTCTCGCAAAAGCGAGAATGCAGGAAGACTCACCTGTAGCTCCAGCTTGACGTTTCTGCATGCCCGCGCCAGCAGGCATGCAGAAGGCGAGTCTTCAAATATGGGGAAGATGGCGATTGAGGTGGGTATCGACGTGGGGGACCTTGAGTTGCGCCCGGCTTTGTAGTTGCGCAGCTTTCCAGTTGCGCATCGCCCGACGCACATAGTCAGGATCAAGTCCTAACGCGTCACAGACGTTGATAAAGGAAAAGAACCAACTCGTGTCAGCCGATTCGAACCACTCCTCTGCGTCGCGAAAAATCTGCTTTTCCCGCGGACGGCCCGCCCACACATACGTCCGAAAACTATGGACAGCCTCCTCAAGCACGGCATAGAGCAGACGCTGCTCAGAGGTCAGTCTTTTTCCTTGCAACGCACGAACTTGTTCAGGCAACAATACATCTGGTTCAAACATGGACACGCACCTTGATGGAACAGCTTCGCTCACGCACGATAGAACTTGATGACAGCATTGGTTGTCTTTTGTACTTGTGCCAACAGAGACAGGTGTCCCGCCTGTGGAATCGTCATCGTCTTCACTCTTTCACTACTCGTGAGTAATTTCCGATAGAGAAGAAGAGAGACTCGACAGAGCCGCGCACTCCAACACAACCTGCGGAGGTCCTTGGCCACACATGGTCTAACCGCAAGGGGAAAGGTTGTGTTTTCGAGCCTCTCTTGCAGATTTTTCTCACAGCGAAAAATGTGCCAAGCTGATGCGCCCTGAAACCCTGCATAACTCACGTGGACACTGCACGGCGAAGACAAAAGTGGCGCCAAAGGATACACAGAGGACAAAACAATCTGCGCGAGTGTTGCGATCGGGGGCAGCAGGAGTAGCATATTCTGTACTACAGAAGTGTCTCCACGGCCACACAACTCCGCTCACCACGCGCCCTTTGGCAAGATAGCGCTTCTGCGCCTCATAAAAACTCGCACCACCCTCCCCTGGTACGGTTCTCGCTAGGATGGTTCCTGAAGGTCTCAGAGGAGGTACGCATATCCGTGCAGCGCAAGAACTTGCAATTCGGCACGTTACATTTGTTCGACAATCCTGTTCACAAGGCCGAACATCAAATTGTGAAGAAACAGCTTGAGTTTATGCAGGCTGCTGCAGACTTAGGGTTTGATTCTATCTGGTCTGCCGAACATCACGTTAGCGAGTACGGCTACCGTGCCTCGGACCGCGTTGATGCTTGCGCCGAAGGTGGATCAGCAATCGCCGCGTAACCCGCGGAGGGTGCCTCATCAGCCATACGTGTCACAAAGGGCCAAAGAAAAAGGAGTGTTATCATGGCAAATCCATCGCCAAAGCTAGCTGACTACAAGAACATTATCGACGCCGACGGGCACATGTTGGAACCACCAGATGCGTGGGAAAAATATATTGACCCAAAATTCCGCGAGCGCGCATTGCGGATTCGCGTCAGCAGTGATGGCAAAGAATATCTCGAACTCGATGGCAGACCCTCGAAATTTTTCAATATCAAAGCGCTGACGTTGCTTGGCGGTATGGGGAATAACGCCGACGAAATGGCAACCAGACTGAACATGACGTACAAAGAGTCAGCGCAGTTTGGGACGATGGATGCAAAGGAGCGTGTCAAGCTGCTCGATCACGAGAACATTCATATCGCATTGATGTATCCAAGTGTCGGGCTGACGTGGGAGTGTGAAGTCGAAGACCACGAGCTCGCCAATGCCTATAGCCGTGCGTATAATCGCTGGATTGTCGACTGGTGTTCAGATTCTGGTGGACGGCTGGTTCCTATCGCTCATATTGCCATGACCGATGGTCCCTCTGCTGCCGCAGAACTGGAACGCGCGGTCAACGCTGGCTGCAAAGGTGGCTTCGTTGCACCATTCACCATCACCAACAAACCCCATGCCCACCCCGACTACAATGCGTTTTGGGCAAAAGCGCAAGAGTTAGACGTACCGATCAGTATCCACCCCATGGCCGAGCCTCCAACGAAGCGGGTGTATCGGCGCTTCAAAGAGATGAAAGGCGCGGACTGGTATCACAATGTGTTGGGAGGTCAAGGACCTCAACAGGCGCTGTTCGTTTTGTTTCACTACGGCTTGTTCGAGAAATTTCCCAAGGTAAAGGTTGTCCTCCTAGAGTCGAGTGCAGGTTGGGCTGGTGCCGCACTCGACCGCATGGATACCACCTTCGAAACTGCGCTCGGCAAAGGCACGTCGATGAAAGAAAAACCCAGCTTTTACTTCAAACGCCAATGCTGGGTGTCTGGTGATCCAGACGAGAAAGCCCTTGCCTATATCGTTGATTATGTAGGCAACGATAAATTCTTCTGGGCGAGTGACTTCCCGCACTTCGACCATCCTGCGGACTACATGAACATGCTCGCGACCTTGGTGACACCCATGTCTGAAACCGCGCGGCGGAATCTGCTCGGTGATAGCTGTGCGCGTGTCTATAAACTGTAAGTGGGGTATCAATGGCTGGTGAATATGTATTGGCGCGTGAGGCACTGGCAACCTACGTCGCGTCCGGTGAAAAGCTAGGCATGCTTCGCGACACTCTTTTGCGCTCATTGTTGTACGAAGTAGTGACCACGTACCGGGAGTATCGCAGCATCAAAGACATCACGCATGAATTGTCGTTCTTGATCGACCAGTTGAACGATGATGTGGGGCCGATTACGCGAGGAAGTTAAAGAATTGTGGATTGTAGATTGCGGATTGCGGATTGCGGATTGGAAGACAAAGAAGATTGAGGTTTGCCAAATGCACAGTCTGCAATCCGCAGTTTCAGAAGGAGGTTGGCTATGCCTGCATATTATTCCTGTGATTCCCATGTAGTGGAGCCACCCCAAGTGTTTGCAGGTCTCGAACGCTTTGGGACACGTGCGCCGCAGATCCTCAAGAATCCTGAAGGCAAACGGGGAACGTTTATCGCCTTCGGCAAGATCATGTTCTCGGTGGGACGACTTGGCATCGCTGGCCGTCGTCTCGACAACCCAGAAACCCAGGAATTGATCGCGCGTGGTTATGAAGGCTTAAATCCTGGGGTATATGACCCGGTCGAACGACTCAAAGTCCAAGCAACTGACGGTATCATTGGCGAGGTCGTATATCCCGGAGCGAATATGCTCGCGTTCGGCTACCCCGAACGCGATGTCGTCCAGGCACTCTTCTCGCGCTACAACGACTGGCTGCACGAATACTGTAGCCATACTCCGGAACGGTTAGTTGGCATGGCGTGCCTGCCGCTGCCGGACATTGACGCCGCCATCAAAGAATTAGAGCGTACAGCTCATAAAGGGTTCCGCGGCTTTGCCATTCCCTGTTCTGCACCACCTGACAAGCCCTATAGCCACCCTGACTACGAACCGTTTTGGCAGGCAGCAGAACAGGCCGGACGTCCGCTTGCTATGCATGTCTTCTGCGGCAGTACACCGGATATGGGACTTCCTGCGCACTGGGGCTCTCCCACTGGAGCAATCATTGGTTACACGATGGTCCATGGGGCGATCGTCGCTACCATCGCGCAACTGATTTGCTCAGGCGTTGCGGAGCGTCACCCTCAGCTCAAGTTTGTCTGCTGTGAATTCGAGACCGGCTGGCTCGCGCATGTGTTGCAACGCCTTGATCATGCCACCTATCGGGCGCGCGAGGAAGCGTCGCCAGATCTCACGATGCCACCGAGTGCGTATTTCCAGCGTCAGTTCTACGCCACTTTTGAGGACGATCAGTTAGGAGTCAAAACCCGTCACGAGATTGGCGTCGATAACCTTATCTGGGGGAATGATTATCCACACCACGACTCGATCTGGCCTCACTCACAGTCAGTGATTAATCGAATATTCCATGGAGTGCCAGCCGATGAGAAATATAAAATGACGACTGGCAACGTCTGCAAACTGTACGGCATCAGCATACCACCCGAGGCCGTCACAGCCGCGGCGTCATAGTGTCATCGCTAACTCTCTTCTCACGATGAGAGTTGAGGTCAGGGGCAAGGTTGGCCCACCTTTCCCTGGCCTGTTGGGAGAGTCGAGTCGATCAGTTGTGTCCTTCTTTACTGAACGATCTCAGACTCTCCCTTTTTTTTCATTCGGTGAGTGACGAAGTGGACGGATCTTCGAGGGTCCGATTTAGGATGAGCAGCCGCAGTGGCGGGCTGTGCCCACCACTGCGGCACGGATCTCATTCTTGCTGGACTCCCCATAGAGCTTTACTGCATCACAAACCCTTCATATTCGTTGGCCGCCACTTCAGCGCACTTCTGTCGGTAGGCTGGCGCAGTATTGGCATAAAGCAAGAAAACCCGCTTCTTGCCGGGAATGTTCGCACCCACAAACCACGAGTTTCCTTTGGCAAAGAGTGTCCCTTCCGTCAATGCATTCGCGTGCTCAACCCATGCATCTTCAGCTTCCACCGTCGGCGCGATGCGTTGCAAGTTCTTCTGCTGCATATAGCCGATGCAGTTGGCAATCCATTCCACTACGGTCTCAGAGCAACGTGGGAAATTGCAGAAGGCTGCACTATTAGCGATAAAGAAGTTGGGAAAACCGGCGGTCTGTAACCCCAGATAGGTGCGTGGACCATTCGCCCATTTGTCTTTGAACGATTGACCGTCTTCGCCCCGGATGTCGATCCGCGTCAGCGCGCCAGTCACTGCGTCGAACCCAGTCGCATAAATGATCACGTCAAATTCGTGCTCTTTGGCACTGGTCTTGATGCCTTTGGCGGTAATACGTTCGATCGGGGTTTCGTTGAGGGTGACTAACAAGACGTTATCTTGGTTGTAGGCTTCGTAGTAGTTGGTCTCCAGGGGAATACGTTTAGAACCGAACGGGTGACTCCTGGGCACGAGCTTTTCCGCAACGACAGGGTCCTTCACGCGCGCACGGATCTTGTTGCGAATAAATTCAGCAAAATCTTCGTTCGCCTCTGGGTTAGCCATAATATCGTGGAAATTCCCCAGCCATTTCTCGAAGCCAGGTTTGGCCCACAACTCTTCGTATCGGGCGAGCCGTTCTTCTTGAGGCACGTCAAAGGTCTTGCGCGGGTCGAAATCGCACTGAAAACCGGTCGGGGTTTCGTTGCACTTTTTGAACATCGACTTGTAGTTAGCCTTGAAGCGGCTCTGTTCTTCCGGTGTGACCAATGAGTTACGTAATGGCGCGCAGTAGTTGGCCGTGCGCTGGAAGACGGTCAGGTGTTTGCACTCTTTGGCAACGATCGGGATGAGCTGGACAGCCGTAGCGCCAGTACCGATGACACCGACGCGCTTGCCAGTGAAATCAACTTTCTCGTGCGGCCATCTGCCTGTATGCAACGATCTCCCGGTAAACGTCTCTCGCCCGGCGAATGGCGGAGTATAATCTGCCGAGAGAATACCAACCGCACCAATGACAAAGCGCGCCCGTGCCCGCTGCCCACTTTCGAACTGAACCTCCCACTGGTTCGCTTGTTCATCGTACACTGCCGACTTGACCCGTGCATTGAGTTGGATGTTCGGGCGGAGGTTAAACTTGTCAGCCACATAGTTGAGATAAGGCGGTGGCAGGAAACAACTTACCGCAATAGTGATTGACCGGAGTGGAGAGCCTCTGCACAAGAGCAGGGATGAGAGACGAGACCATTGTGTGCTGGCTTCGGTCTAAGTATCGAAGTCTGGTCGAAGAGCTGGATGAACGCGGGCGAC
>VGTJ01000049.1 GCA_016874775.1 Deltaproteobacteria bacterium | reverse complement strand
AAGGCCTACAGGTCTCCGACGATGAGTTTCAAGCGCTCAATATCAAACCCGGTAAGTTTCATGGCGATTGGAACTATACGCTTCTTCCTCGCTCTTAATCGGTAACTTAATTCTTGCCCATGCCTAAACGCCCGAGCGCACCGCGAGCGGCCCGACCGCGGCCTTTCAGATTCATCCCTTCACGCCACAGGGCCGCGATGCGGTGGCGCGTGAAGTTAGGTGTCAGTCACAGTTGCTTCACTACGTTCCACCAAATTGCCACAAGGAAGAGGATACCTATGAAAAGAACACCTAGAAGGGAAACCGTCCACCAGTTTTCAGCGTCTTGTGGCCACTCGAATTCCTCATTTGCGGGAATGGCACTGTCGAGTTTAACGTCGTTTGCTTCTATAAGTCTACGAAGGCGTGTTTCACGCCACTCGAACTTTACTCGTGTGAGTCCTATTGCTAGGCCAGTAATCGGGACCAGCGTAAGTATCAAGGAGAGGAGCACTTGGGGTACATCCTTTATCATATCGTTCACAGTATCAGAGCCAATGATTACGACCATTCCACCTAACGCCGCGGCAACCCATATCGTAAGCTTCTGTCGCCGCTGATACTGATCAAGGCGGTCACGAAACGTGTCAGACCGACCAGCGCTCATATAGGAAGAACCTCTATCTATGCTTGAAACTGTTGAAGAATGAAGCACAGTGACCGAGAAAAGCGAAAGACTCATCATCTGTCAGGGGAGGATGTTGATACTTAATCCTGGCCATTGCGGCTATAGCTCCTAACTCAACGACAAGCTTGATAAAGCGAGGACTCAAATCATGTGGCCACTGTTTGAGGATGCGTTCTGCAGCCTCAATAAATGTTGGTGGCAACTCAGGGGGCCCACCGGCAAAGTCCTGCTGCGCACGCTGCTTGGCGGCGTTGACTCCCGCATCGATTAAGGTGCGATCAACATTATCCATTTTTTATCCCCTCTTCGTTCTTGTTTGCCTTACGACGAGACCCGCAACCACCTAACCATTGATTAACTTGTCATTTTGCCCTGATAATGCCATATTAGCCGGGTTTTCAGGCGGTTTTGCCCTGCACCTGTTATCCGCAGTCACTACAACCTCATAGGGGTCTGATATGCCTGATGTCACTCGAAGTCAACAACCAAAACTCTTGGACGAAGTCCGCACCGTCCTCCGGCTCCACCATTATTCTATTCATACCGAACACGTATATGTGAAGTGGATCGTCCGTTTTATCCGGTTTCACGCCATGCGCTCGCGCCAGGATCTGTTTCCTGCTGAACCGAAGATTGAGGCGTTTCTCACGGACCTCGCTGTGCACGGGAACGTCGCACCCGCAACGCAGAATCAAGCGATGAATGCCCTGCTGTTCCTCTATAAGCGGGTCCTCGACCAAGCGCCGCAAGGCAACATTGACGCCGTCCGCGCTCCCAGTAAGATCAACGTCCCCGTGGTCATGACCCGCGAGGAGGTTGCCGCCGTGCTCTCGCTCATGGATGGGACCGCTCAACTTGTTGCCAAGCTCCTGTATGGCAGCGGACTAAGAATCATCGAAGCGGTCCGACTCCGGGTCAAAGATATCGACTATCACATGAAACAACTGACCGTGCGCGCAGGCAAGGGGAATAAGGATCGGTTTACTACTTTTCCCGTGATCTTGGCTCCACTACTGCAAAACCACCTGGCTGGAGTCGAAACATTGCACCAACAAGATTTGGCGCGTGGCTATGGCGAGGTACATCTTCCACATGCATTAGCACGGAAGTATCCTGCTTTGGCCAAGGAGTGGGGGTGGCAATATGTCTTTCCTGCTCGTAGTCTCTCGGTTGACCCACGCTCTGGGGTCACACGTCGCCATCATGTAGACCCTAGTGTCATTAACAAGGCGATCAAGGTAGCGGTACACCGTGCCGGCCTTACAAAGCAAATTAGTGCTCATACTTTTCGTCATTCTTTCGCGACACATTTGCTGCACCGTGGCACGGATATTCGCACGATTCAGCAATTACTTGGCCACAACGACGTCGCGACCACTATGATCTATACGCACGTTCTTCAGCAGGGAGGCCAGGGGGTACCAAGCCCGTTAGATGATCTCAGCGTGTGATCTCCACGCCGTTCCAGTAAGACCAGGGCTGAGGAGTATTCCACTGGAAGGCGTGCGCAAAGTGTTGCCCTTGCTACGGAGGGAGTGGAAAGAAGGTCATACCGAGGCGTCGTTCTGGCGCCTCGGTATGACCTTGAACAAACAATTAGTTTGCTTGTTTTCGCAAGAAGGCGGGGGTGTCGTACTTATCTTCAGGATCTACGGTAGGAGGGGTGTTTGCCGGAGTAGATGCGCTCTCGGCTTGTCGTTTTCGCTGCCAAGTCGGGACATCAAGATCATCAACAATTGTTCCCATATGCACGACACGACGGCTACTAGGAACACTCGGTTGTTGACCACGGACGCCAACGCCGCCACGCAGCGCACTCAGTGAAGGTTTCCCTGCGGTTGGCGTTTGCAACACTGCTGCTTCGCCAAATCCGGTAGCAATTACGGTAATCCGCAATTCATCACCGAGCGACTCATCAATCACTGCGCCAAAGATAATGTTGGCTTCCTCGTCGGCCTCTTCTTGAATGAGCGTCGCAGCTTCATTCACTTCATGCAAGGTGAGGTCAGCACCACCAGTGATGTTGATCAGTACCCCTTTTGCCCCGCGGATGGAGATGTCTTCCAACAATGGGCTGGCAATTGCTCGTCGGGCTGCCTCTTCAGCACGGTTCTCGCCGTTAGCGAATGCAGCTCCCATAATCGCCATGCCCATTTCTGACATGATGGTACGCACATCGGCGAAGTCTAAGTTGATCAATCCATGAACCGTGATCAGATCAGAGATGCCGCGGACGGCTTGTAATAACACTTCGTCTGCTTTCCGGAAGGCTTCCAGCAAAGGCTGGCTACGACTGGCAACGGCAAGGAGGCGTTGATTGGGGATCGAAATCAGAGTGTCGACATTTGCCTTCAGCTCTCGTAGCCCCTCTTCTGCTTGGCGCATACGCTTCTTGCCTTCAAAGAGGAACGGTTTGGAGACCACACCTACAGTGAGTGCTCCCAACTCTTTCGCGATACGGGCAACAACTGGTGCGCCACCCGTTCCCGTTCCGCCACCCATACCACCAGTGACAAACACCATATCCGCACCGGTGAGGAGTGCGCGTATATCAGCTTCCGTTTCGATCGTCGCGCGGCGACCAATCTCGGGGTTCGCTCCGGCTCCTAACCCTTTCGTCAGTTCACCACCAAGTTGTACCTTGGTCGGAGCAAGATTCACTCGCAGAGCCTGCGCATCAGTATTCGCAACAATGAAATCAACACCCGAAAGCCCCGCGGTAATCATCGTGTTCACCGCATTGCCACCAGCACCGCCAACACCAACGATACGAATCTGGGCCTTATTGCCATTCTGCTCAACAAATTCGATCATCTCACACCTCCTCCTGTCGTTATGTGCCTTCCCGGTGGAAGGTCCAGTTACGATGTTAGAAAAAATCCCGAAACCATTCGGCAACTCGCTCGCGTACGCGCTGCCACCCATGCCCAGTCCCATTTCGGACTACGCCGTTACTCCGATGCTGCTGGAGTTCACGCAACACTAACCCTACCCCAGTGGCATACATTGGTCCGTTGACAGCATCGACAGTATTGCCAAGGAATCGTGGCTGGCCGCGCCGCACCGGCGAGCGAAACACCCGCTCGGCGAGCTCGGTCATTCCCTCCATGATCGCTCCCCCTCCAGTCAACACGACCCCAGCATTCAGTCTCCCTAACAAGCCGTTCTCCTCACACTGCTCTTTCACTAACGAGAAGATTTCCTCGGCACGTGGTTCGATAATTTCACTGAGTTTCCGCCGTGGCATCGGCGAAGGATCGCGCCCCCCCACCTTCGGCATCTCAATCATTTCACCGGGAGTTATCATATCTCCGAGTGCACAGCCATGCCGCTGCTTAATTTTTTCAGCCTCGGCTTCGGGAATTCGCAGGCCCACAGCAAGGTCTTTGGTCATGTTAGAACCACCAACGGGGAGCACCGCCGTATGGGTCACCGCCCCACGATGAAATACCACGATACTGGTCGTGCCACTGCCAATATCAATGAGCGCAACCCCAAGTTCTTTTTCTTCAGGCGTGACCACAGCTTCAGCCGCGGCAAGGCCACCAAAGTGAATGCTATTGACGTGGAGCCCAGATCGTTCGCAGCAGCGTGCCAGGCTTTCGAGGGCACTGCTTGCCACCGTCACAAGATGGACGTTGGCCTCAAGGCGAACCCCAGAGGTTCCCACTGGTTCATGTCCACGATCCTGCCCATCGACAAAGAACTCTTGCGGAACAACGTGAAGAATCTCGCACTCAGCCGGCAACGCGACCGTGCGCGCAACTTCAATCACGCGCGCGACATCTTCGGGAGAGACTTCCCGATCTTTGACGACGATCATCCCTTGACTCGTCACCCCGGCAATATGTGCACCAGAGATCGCCGCACAGACATTGTGAATCTCACTACTCGATCCCAGTTGCGCTTCTTCCACAGCCTTACGGATCGCTTGTACGGTTGCTTCGACATTAATGACTTGCCCCTTCCGAAGCCCCCCCTGGGATAACGCGGTCCCAACCCCTAACACTTCAATGCCTTCTGGCGTCGCTTCCGCCACAACCACAGCCGTCTTATAGGTGCCAACGTCAAGACTCACAATGAGAGAGTTTTCTTTCGCCATGATACTTCCTTTACAGCGGATTAACAGGAGTTACTGGATGTAATCCGCTCTCGTCAAGAAACGGGCGGACCACAACTTGATTGAGAAAGCGCGCATCGAGTAATGCCGGAGAAGCCTCCGCCGGCCATCGCGTCAACACGGTCGCTACTTGGGTAAACTTCTCCGGCCCGGTTTCCCACCCCAAACGGATGGCAAGATGGCGGCGAGCAAGAAAGACCGTGTATCCGATCTCGCGATCCCAGCGAATCTCTGACACCGGCTCAACCCAGAATTGCTTTGCCTGGGCGAGTAAGGAAACCGTTCCCGTTAAGGCAGCCTGTATTGCTGCGGTGTCCAGTTCTTCGCTTCGAAAGCCGGTGACATACGGTAGGTCAAGCTCTTTTCTCTGCGCTAACGCCTGAAATGACACCCCATCCTTATCGAGATAGGTCAGCGATGGAGACACAACGACCGCAATAGGATGTCGCGTTTGGACCTGAAGTACGACACGCTGAGGGAATTCACGTCGCACGTCAACATCGCGAATCCCTTGGTAGGTCAACAACCGAGAGCGGATTTCCTCTGGATCGACCGTCCACAGATTCATCCCCTGCTCAATGCCACTCCAGGAAATAATCTCTTCTTGTGAGAACAACGCCCCAGCGTCCAACTCGACATCAATCGTCGTGATCGCGAAATACGGATGCTGTTGAATATAGTGCGAGAGTACGCGCCATCCATGCGGCGCATAGACACTTACAGTGAGGAGCGTGAGCAAGGCCAGCACGTACCATCGTTTTTTCGTCGGCACCTTTGGCGTCGTACGTTGGTTCTCCCGCTTTCCCAACATTTTCCAGCGCTGGAGCAGTGTGGCAGGGAGCGACACGGTACTCACGACACACTCCTTTGGATATGTATGGTCGCCTGCTGCAAAATAGCCTCGACCAGATCCCCGTAATTCAATCCGACAGCCGCGGCAATCCGCGGGAGATAACTCAACGTGGTAAATCCTGGTAGCGTATTGACCTCAAGAAGGAACACTTCGCCTTGGTCATTGATTCGGGTATCGACGCGACTGTAGCCACGACAGCCCAGCGCGCGATGCGCCGTGAGGGCAACCTGGAGGACATGTTCATATAACGCGGGTGAGAGCGGTGCCGGTAAGATAAACTCTTCACGACCAGCCGTGTACTTCACTTCGTACGAGTGGAACTCGCCCTTGGCGATCACCTCCATGGCTCCAAGCGCCCGCTCACCGAGAATCCCGACAGTCACCTCTTTGCCTGGGATATAAGCTTCGACTAACGCTTGCGGATCATAACGAAAGGCGGTCGCTAAACTGATCGTCAATGTTTCTGCGGCACGTACGATGCTGACCCCGACACTAGACCCTTCGGTGGTCGGCTTCACGACAACAGGATACGGGAGGGTAAGGGCTTCGGGCTTTTCCTTGTCGATCACTTGCCAGGCTGGGGTCGGTAACCCGTAGGTTTGCCATACTCGTTTCGCCATTGGTTTATTCATGGCCAGAGCACTCGCAAGTACCCCAGAGCCCGTGTACGGTATGGCTACCAATTCCAGTACCGCTTGTACGGTTCCGTCTTCACCAAACTTGCCGTGTAGAGCGATAAAAGCCACATCAATGGTGCGAACCTGAGCAATCCATGCGCCGTCTGCATTCACCTCAATTGGTACCACCTGATATCCCCGCTCTCGTAATGCCTGACTGACACCGGCTCCGGTTAAACGGGAGATTTCTTGTTCGGCAGAAAGTCCGCCAAACAACACCCCCACTCGTTTGTCGCGCCATACAGTATTCATGTATTCATCTCTTAGTTACGAACCGTCGTCAATACGAATCTTCCCCTACCATTCCCCCACAAGTCGCACTTCTGGTTCCAACCATATATTGTTTTTTTCCCATACCGTTCGTTGTATTTGCTCCATGAGGACTCTGACATCAGCTGCAGTTGCTCCCCCAGTATTCACAATAAAGTTCGCATGCTGTTCAGAAATCTGCGCGCGACCATGTGAGTGCCCCTTGAGCCCAGCGGACTCAATGAGGCGACCAGCATAGGTTCCAGGCGGATTCTTAAAAATCGAGCCAGCATTGGGGTAACCATGCGGTTGGGTTTTTTGCCGTTTTTGTTGCGCCTTGCTCATCACGGCGGCAATTGCGTCCGCTTGTCCACGCAGTAGATGAAACTCGACTTCAGCTACGACAAATTGTGCTGGCAGTGCCGTCCTCCGGTACGCAAATCCAAGAGTTTCTCCCGCTAAACGCTCTCGCCGCCCATCACAGTGTACCCCAGTAATCGCCATTACCACTGCACTCAATTCGCCGCCAAAAGCACCAGCATTCATCAGCAACCCGCCACCCACAGTTCCAGGAATACCTTCAGCGAATTCAATGCCGCGATAGCCTTTACGTACGGCCTCACGGACAAATCTCCCCAGTGAATTTGCCGCCCCAACATGAACCGTCGCATCCTCAGCAGCTTCTTGCCATCGGACGTAAGTAAACCCTTCGCCCAGTTTCACCACGACACCACGCACCCCTTTGTCGCTCACCAAAATGTTGGTCCCCCCGCCAAGGAGAAATACCGGCACGGACGCTGCGTGTAACAACACGAGCAACGTCTGCAACTCCTCAAGCGTGTCAGGCTCGGCAAACGCATCTGCTGGTCCACCAATGCGGAACGAGGTGTGACGAGCAAGCGGCAACGAGAACCGCACCCGGTCATCCAGCAAACAAGTGAGGCGTTCGCACAACTCAGGCTGCACGCCCCCCTCCCTCTTGCAAGCGTGACAAAAGCCCCACGCCAGCACGATAGATATCACCCGCGCCGAGTGTCAGCACCACATCCCCAGGTTGCACAACGTCGATCAGGTTCGCCGCGAGTTCCTCCTTCTGTGGCAGAAAACGCACGTCGGCGTGGCCACGTTTTTTCAACGCGCGATACAGTGCCTCACCAGAGACGCCCTCGATACTTTCTTCTCCAGCAGCGTAGATCTCAGTCAGTAACAGTACATCAGCATCATCAAAGGCTGAGAGAAAATCATCGAATAAATCGCGGGTCCGCGAGTAGCGATGCGGCTGGAACAAGGCAATCAAGCGGCGGTCGCCTCCACGGGCGATCCCTTCGCGTGCCGCACGGAGCGTGGCACGCAGCTCTTCTGGGTGATGCGCGTAATCATCAACTACCATCACGCCAGCCTCTTCCCCTTTAACCTCAAAGCGGCGCTGAATTCCAGCAAACGCCGCAAGCGCCTCTTGGACTTGGGCGAAAGGAATACCTAATTCTCGCGCCACCGCCACAACCGCAAGCGCATTCAACGCGTAGTGTCGACCGGGGAGGTTCAAACGCAACGTTCCCAGACATTCCTGCCCATGCCACACTTCACAAGCAGTGGTGAGTCCGGTAACACGTAAGTCTCGCGCAGAAAACTCCGCATCCGGTACTAAACCGTATGTCACAAATCGTTTATGAACATGTGGGAGTAACGCACGAACATTGACGCTATCCAGACACAGCACGGCGCGTCCGTAAAACGGAATACGATTGATAAACGACAGATAGGCAGCTTTGGCTTTTTCCAGGTCACCATAAAAATCAAGATGCTCGGCATCGATATTGGTGACCACAACGATCGTCGGGCTGAGCAAGACAAACGTTCCATCGCTCTCATCCGCTTCCGCGACAAGAAAACGGCTTTGCCCTAAACGTGCATTGGCTCCGCCAAGCACATCGAGCTTCCCACCAATAACCATCGTTGGGTCCAGGTGCGCTTGCGCCAGCACCGCAGCAATCAAAGAGGTTGTCGTCGTCTTTCCGTGCGTCCCGGCGACGGCAATGCCATATTTGAGCCGCATTAACTCGGCCAACATCTCAGCACGTGGAATGACAGGGATCATCAATTCTCGCGCACGTACCACTTCGGGATTGGAAAACTTCACGGCTGAGGAAATAACAACGACATCGGTTTCCGGGGTGACATGTTCAGCACGATGTCCACCACTCCACACCTGGGCACCGTTGGCACTGAGTCGTCGCGTCGTTTCCGACTCTGCCAAGTCCGAGCCGCTCACGCGATATCCCAAGTTCAACAGCAATTCGGCAATCCCACTCATGCCAATACCACCAATACCAACGAAGTGAATCCAGCGGTTGGTGTCAAACAACACCTGCCCGTTGCCGTTCACAAACGGCGAATTTCTGTGCCGTCCTTTTGCTTTGAGGCTTTGCGCTTTGGGCTTTGGGTTCTGGGCTCCGAACTCCGCAGTCCGAACTTTTTTAGACTCTGGGCTTCGGACTTTCTTAGATTCCGGACTCCGCACTTTCTTCACTGCCATGCGACCTCCTGTTGCGCTCGCATCTCAGGAGGTAAGCACGCCACACATTCACGTACCACTGCAGCAGTTGCATCCGGTCGGCCAACGGTTGTTGCTGCATGTCCCATCGCCACCAACCGCGTCGGATCAGTAATCAAGGCACGAATCTCCTCGCACATCCGTTCAGGAGTCAGCTCAGCGTCGAGTACCATACGTGCGGCACCAGCGTGCACGAGGATTTCCGCATTGGCACATTGGTGATCATCAACCGCATACGGATAGGGAACCAAAATGGCGGGCTTCCCGAGCGATGTCAGCTCGGCAATAGTGGTTGCACCAGCACGACAGACGACGAGATCAGTAGCAAGATACATCTCTTGCATATTGTCGATAAAAGGAACGACTTCGGCAGGCAGGCCAAGCTGCGCATACGTCGCACTCACCTCAGCATGATCTGCTTTGCCGGTCTGATGCACGATGCGCATATTGCCGCGCGCTTGTCCTAAGAGCGCGAGCGCCTGGGGCATAGTGTGATTGAGTCGGCGTGCACCAGCGCTCCCACCAAAAATAAGTAGCGTTGGCTGCGTTTTCAGCGGGGCTGCAGGCGAGGTGCTCTCGGGTGCGTTGCTCAGTTTCCAGCGCACTGGGTTACCGGTACACACAGCTTTTCCCGCAGGAAACACCGCTGCCGTCTGAGGAAAGCCAACACACACTCTGGTCGCGAGTCGACCTAACCATTTGTTTGTCAGACCAGGAATCGCATTCGGTTCCAATAAGACACACGGAATACGGCGGAGCCATCCCACTACCACGGTCGGAGCAGACGCATAGCCACCAATGCTGAAAATCAGGTCTGGTGAAAAATCCCGCACTACCCGCCAAGCGACTCCCAGCGCACGAAAGGCTGCCCACAGCGAATGCAGCGTCCCGCGCCAATTACGACCACGTAATTGTTCAGCCGGAATAAATTGTAGCGCAAACCCCAAACGCGGGATCATGTCTTTTTCCATTCCATGCTGAGTACCGACAAACAACACTTCCGCCCCCACATCGCGTCGTGCAGCTTCAGCCACCGCAACGCCAGGGAATAGATGACCGCCAGTTCCTCCAGCGGCAAACAACATCCGCACCGCTCTAGGCATACGCGTGATTCTCCCGTAGCGCCTCACGCGAGAGGCTCAAGAGTATGCCTGCATAAATCAGTGCGGTGACTAACGCTGACCCTCCATAGCTAATAAACGGCAACGGCAACCCCTTTGTCGGCAAGAGTCCCAATACCACTCCCATATTTAAACCAGCCTGGCAGACCAACAGAAACGTACATCCAAAGGCTAGGAGGCGCCCAAACAGTTGTGGATGACGCATTGCGACACGTAACCCCCGTATCCCCAACAAGGCAAAAAGACAAATGATGATCCCAGCGCCCCACAATCCGGTTTCTTCACCAATCACCGCAAAGATAAAATCCGTATGCGCCTCTGGGAGATACAGGAGCTTCTGTCGACTTTCGCCCAGTCCGACACCGCTCACACCGCCAGCCCCAAAGGCAATCAGCGACTGGTTCAGTTGATACCCGATACCTTGATTGTGTTCGCTTGCGCCACCCAGCAGTCGCTTGACGAAGATGATAATCCGATCGAGTCGATAATTGGCGGTTATCGCAGCAACGACGAACAGGAGAATTCCTCCAGTCCATAACGCAAACAGATGCCGCAACCGCGCACCAGCGACAAAGAGCATGGCAAACAACACCAGGCTTATTGATACAGCTCCACCCAGGTCTGGTTCGAGGGCAATCAGCAAAGCGATCGCGCCAACAATCACAAGATGTGGGAGCACACCGTAGGTAAAACCTGCGATCCGCTCGGTTTTCTTTGCCAATGACGTCGCGAGGTAGAGAATGGCCGCGCCTTTGGCAAGCTCTGAAGGCTGAAAGTTAAGGGGACCGGCATGAATCCAGCGATGGACTTTGCCAGACGAAACTCCAGGAACAAAAACGATCACGAGGCCAACAAACGCGAACGCGAGGAGAGGATAGGTGACCCGGTGGTAGACGTGGGACGGAATGAACAGGGCAACCACAAGGCCGACACTCCCCAGCAGCAGAGCCAATTGGTGTTTCCAGAAGAAGCGATAGGGATCGTTGAAACGTTCGAACGCGTAGAAATACGACGTACTGAAGACCATGACTTCACCAATGAGGACAAGCCCAACCACAGCAAGCAACAGCCACGGGTCGAGCGGCCCGCGTTGCGTTGAGGATGTTGATGTCGTCGCTATACGTTGCGTTCGCAGCAATACTGTTGGTTGAACGAAGACCTCACCCGTCATAACGCCTCCACAGCCTCCCGAAAGACTTCCCCACGGTGAGCATAGTTACGAAACTGGTCAAAACTTGCACATGCAGGCGAAAGCAGCACGGTGTCTCCACCCTGGGCCACTTGCGCTGCGGCGCGGACTGCATCTACTAAAGTATCGACGACTAGGGTTTCTGTTGCATTCTCTAATGCAGAAGCAATCATCTCTCGTGCCGCACCAAAGAGAATGAGTTTTTTTACTTTGCTTTGCACCTGGTGTCGCAGCGGAGCATAGTCGCCACCTTTGTCGACACCACCAGCCAATAAAATCACCGGCCCGTCAAAGCTCGCTAAGGATTGCACGACGGCACCAACATTCGTTCCTTTAGAGTCATCGAAATAAGTAACGCCATGTTTGGTTGCCACCAGTTCCAGTCGATGCCGCAAGCCAGTAAGCCGCGCTAACGTTCGTTCAATCACGATGGGCGGAATTCCCCAGAGTGTGGCCGCTCCCACCGCAGCCATGACATTTTCCAGATTATGACGGCCATACAGACGGAGTGCCGCAAAGGAGATCCGTGTTTCTTGTCCTGCCACACTGACAACGATCGTTTTCTGTTCTCCGTCCACCCAGATCCCATGTTGAACAGGATCCCAACCAAACGAGAGCACTTGCCCTGGCAGTTCAGACAGAAATGGTTGCATCTCTGGGTCCTGGCGATTGATAATCGCCCAATCGGCGGGCTGCTGGTGGATAAAGAGCGCTCGCTTTGCCGTACCGTATGCGTGAAGCGTTCCGTGCCGGTCAAGATGATCTTCTGTCAGATTCAGCCAAATGCCAATGCGTGGGCGAAACTGCTCAACCCATTCCAGTTGGAAACTCGACACTTCTGCGACCACTGCATCATATTCTTGACTCACCGCATCCAGCAGGGGCGTACCAAGGTTGCCGCCAACAAACACGCGTTGGCCCTGTTCACGCAAACATTCTCCTAACAACGTCGTCGTCGTGCTTTTGCCGTTCGTGCCAGTCACAGCCAGGACTGGCGCGCGCAAAAAGCGAAATGCCAGTTCGATTTCACTCCACACCGGGATGCCGCGTTGCTGCGCTCTCACTAAAAGTGGGGAAGTACAGGGCACTCCGGGACTCGGCACGACCAGGTCTATCCCGTTCAGCAGGGTCTCATCTTCCGTGCCTAAGCGCACCTCAGGAGCAAGATCTGCAATCTGCATGAGTTCAGTATTGAGCTGAGCGGCGGTTTGCCGGTCGGTGATACGCACTCGCCCACCGCACTGAGCAATAAATCGCGCAGCGCTGACACCGGTGCGCTTCAAGCCAATAATAAGAACAGTCTTCCCGCCCAACTTCACGGGAGTTACCTCAACTTTAATGTGCTGAGTGCCGCAACGGCACAGATAACCGAGATGATCCAAAAGCGAACGATGATCTGTGGCTCAGGCCACCCCTTCAATTCAAAATGATGGTGAATCGGTGCCATGCGAAAGATGCGCTTACGCGTGAGTTTGTACGACGTAACCTGAGAGATCACTGAAACCGCTTCCACCACAAACACCCCACCAGCGACCACTAACACCAGTTCTTGTTTGCTAATCAACGCCACGACTCCCAGCGCTGCCCCGAGTGCAAGCGAACCGACGTCGCCCATAAACATCTGTGCAGGATAAGCGTTAAACCATAAGAAGCCCATTCCCGCGGCCACCAGTGCGCCACAAAAAACCGACATTTCTGCAGAGCCAGCAACGTACGGAACTTGCAAATACTCGGCAAACTTAATGTTCCCACTCACATAGGCGAAGAAACCGTAGGTTAACGCGGTGATCATCACCGGGCCAATAGCGAGGCCATCGAGCCCATCTGTGAGATTCACGGCATTCGACGCGCCAACCATCACCAAGACAGCAAATGGGATATAGAAGATACCGAGGTTCGGCTGCAGATCTTTGAAGAAAGGAACAGTTATCGTGCTGGTAAAACCCGGCATGTTCCAGAGGGCCAGTGCAGCAACAGTCGCAACAATGAACTGGCAAAGAAGTTTATAACGGCCAATCAACCCAGCGGAGCTACGGCGGCGGAGTTTGCGATAATCATCGACAAAGCCGATGCAACCGAACCCGAGTGTCGTCCCTAGTGCGAGCCAGACATAGGGGTTGGTCAGATCAGCTAAGAGCAATGTCGCTAAAGTCAACGAAAAAAGAATCAACGCGCCACCCATTGTTGGGGTACCAGCTTTACTGAAATGTCCAGCTGGGCCTTCTGGGCGAATGACTTGACCGACTTGCAGGGATTGCAGCCGTGCGATCAGCCAAGGACCAAGAATGAGAGACACAGTCAGTGACAGAAGCCAGGCAATAAGGGTACGGAACGTGATGTAGCGAAACACGTTGAACCCGGAGTACGTAGTATGCAGTGGATATAAGAGGGCGTACAACATCACCAGTTCCCCACATCTTCCCTTTCCGTCACAAACATCGATCCCCACCAATCACATCGGGCTTGCGAAAACCTGAAGTCCCCTTTTCCAACATTCCTTATCTCGCCTCACTGTACCGTGGTGCGAGATAGTGTCGCACTTCCTCACGATCATCAAAATGCGACTTCGTCGTACCCACAATCTGGTAATCTTCATGCCCTTTGCCAGCAATCACTAAAACATCACCTGGTTGTGCCCCAGCCAACGCCGCTTGAATTGCCGCACGACGATCAACCATGACCACATAGCCACGCGTAAGTTTCGCAATCGTGGTCGGATCGTCAACCTTCGGCACCCCTGCCTGCACCAGTCCCGGTTCTGCTTCAGCAAGAATCTGGTACGGATCTTCTGTACGTGGATTGTCAGAGGTGAGCACAACGACATCGCTCAATCGCCCAGCAGCTTCTCCCATCAATGGTCGTTTGCCGCGATCACGGTCTCCGCCACAGCCAAAGACGGTCAGAAGACGGCCCTGGGTCAACTGACGAATTGAGCGCAAGGTTTTTTCTAACGCATCAGGTTTATGGGCATAATCAACAAGGACACCGAATGGTTGGCCAGCCTGAATCGCTTCCAGGCGACCTGGAACGCCAGTGCAGTGTCGAATTCCACTCGCGATCACCTCCGGTGGCACTCCAAGCGCATGAGAAGCCGTCGTTGCAGCCATGATGTTGTAGAGATGCGGCTCACCAATCAACGCTGACGAGAACGGCACTTCCGCTTTCTCGACACGGAGGACACCTCGCATTCCCTGGAAATCTTTCTCAACATTCTTCACCGACACTTCCGCATCGTTGCGCAACCCATAGGTCAAAACTCGTCCCGGAAGCCTCATAGAAAGAAGTTTTTGTCCCCAAGAATCGTCCGCATTCACCGCCACAAAACGGTGCGGTTTGGTTGACCGTCCAAGTTCTTCGGTAAAGAGGCGCACCTTTGCGGCAAAGTAATCGTCGAGGTCTTTATGATAATCGAGATGATCTCGCCCCAGGTTCGTAAACAACGCACCATCCCATTGGCAACCGTGAACACGATCTTGTGCCAGTGCATGAGAGGAGACCTCCATCACCACATGGCTGACACGGGCATCGACCATTGTCCGCAGCAATTCCTGTAACTCCACTGCTTCTGGTGTAGTAAACGGCGCGGCCAGAATGTGATCACGATAGCGATAGTTAATAGTTCCGACGACACCTGGAGCCCAACCCATAGCGTGCCAAATCGCTTCGGTCAGATAGGTTGTCGTCGTCTTTCCACTCGTACCAGTGACTCCCAGCATCGTGAGCTGGGCGGTTGGGTGCTGATAGAAGCGATCCGCGCAGGCGCCTAACAGTACCCGTGGAGCGGAAAAATACACAGCGGTAACGTGAGGAGAGACAATCGAGTTGGGAGGGACAACAACTGCAGCGGCACCACGCGTTACCGCTTCGTTGATGAAGCGGGCGCCATCACTTTTAGTGCCAGGAAGCGCAAAGAATAACGACCCAGGCTGCACGGTACGCGAGTCATAGGCGAGGTGCACGATCTCCACATCCAAGTTTCCCTGAACCTGCACAGGAGGCGTACTGGAAAGGAGATCGCGGAGAATCACGGTCGATCACCTCCAAGTGACGTCAACGTCAGTTCGTACACGAGTGCATCGTCTTTCTTTTTCACTGTTTGTTTCTTAACGTACCCACTTCCCTTTGTGACAATTGGCCAGTCATTCTGTTGCGCTGCCAGCACGGCATCGCGTAAACTCATGCCGACGAAATTCGGTTCGTTCGCGGTTCCCTCTTCCGCATTGCCGTACTCCGGCGGCGTTGCGATGGTTTTCATAGCGATCGTCTGACGGAGCGTATGGTTCTTTCTCGATTCGGTCTCCGACGGGGCAATGATGGCTGGAGTGATCCCAAGTTTTGGCTTTTCTCCTTCAATGCCGAGGTAGGCAAGCGACCGCTGCGCGATAGCTTGAAACACTGGAGCGGCCACCTCGCCTCCATACACCGCAGTCTTGGGCGTATCGAGGACTGCTAAAATGACCAAGCGAGGTTGATTAGCTGGAACGATTCCCGCAAAAGAAGCAATGCGATCACGCGAATAGCCACCGCGCGGGTCAGGTTTTTGTGATGTCCCGGTTTTCCCGGCTACACGAAAACCGTCGATGCGAGCACGTGTCCCGGTTCCTTCCTTCTCGGTTACTTGCTCCATCATATGCATCACTTGCTGCGCCGTCTCGCGACTGACAACCTGGTGCAGCCGTTGAGGGTTCCGTGCTTCTACGACTTTTCCCTCGCTATTGAGAATTTCACTCACAATGTAAGGACGCATGAGTGTACCACCGTTCGCCAGCGCTGCATACGCACTCGCGAGTTGCAGTGGCGTGACGGCAAATCCTTGCCCAAAACTCGCAGTGACAAGATGGATACGTGACCACGTATCAGGCGAGGGCAAAATGCCCCGGCTTTCGCTCGGCAGCCCTACCTCCGTAAGCCGCCCAAAGCCAAAGGCACGCAAGTAGGCGGCATAGGTATCTTTCCCCAAACGTTCGCCGACTTTTGCGGCCCCAATGTTGCTGGACTGCTGCAGGATTTGTGTTGTACTCATCCAGCCATGTTTGTGGGAGTCGTTGATAATCCATTTCCCCACTGCGTAGCGGCCATATTCGCAGAAAATCTTCTCATGCGGGGATAAGCGCTTTTCTTCCAGTGCCGCTGCTAGCAGGAAGGTCTTCATGGTTGAGCCTGGCTCGTAACAATCACTGACAATACGATTGCGATGACGTTCCGCTCGCACGTTCGCTGGAGAGTTCGGATCGAAGGTCGGCACTTGCGCCAACGCCAACACGGCAAACGTTTGCGGATCAAGGACCACGACCGTTCCACTTTCAGCCCCAGTCGCTCGGACAGCCTGAGAGAGTTCTTGCTCAGCAATATTTTGTATACCAATATCAAGCGTCAATCGTACGTTGAGCACCTCGGGCGCAGCAGTCGCGCTATGTGCAAGGATCATGCGCCCTAAACCATCAACTTCACCAATGATCTCAGCCGGTTTCTCGCGTAAATAACGGTCATAGGTTTTCTCTAACCCAGTGATGCCAATGGCGTCGACATCAGTAAAACCAAGGACCGGAGCAGCAAGGGTTTTTTGTGGATAGAAACGACGCTCGGTTTCAATGGTTTCGATCCCAGCGATTCCGAGAGCACGAACCTGTGCCGCTTCTTGGGGAGTTGCGCGGCGTTTCACCCAGGCAAAGGGTTTGGCAGATCGAAAGGCAGCACTGACCTCTTCAGAGGAGGTATGGAGGGCTGTGGCAACAGGAACTATCCACTTACTGGCGTTGGCAGGTAAATCTCGGGGACGCACAACGATCGACTCTGCAGGCACACTCAGTGCCACCGGCTCATCGTTGCGATCAATGAAGGCACCACGTCGCGAGGGAATCTCTAGTTTCTGTTGATGTTGCCTGGACGCTTTCTTGGCAAACGTCTCATTATCAATCGCCGTAATATGCACAAGTCGTCCAAAAACAAGCAACAACCCACATCCTAGAGCTGCACCAGCAATCAGTAAGCGCTGTTCCATCCTCCACCCCCATCCACACTACGGCATCCGCACTACACGTTCAGGTTCCGGCACGCTCATTCTTAAGCGTCGTTCAGCTTGTACCGCCAACTGCGCAGGCGCAGTCAGCGCGCTCCACTGCATTCGCAATCCCTGCCGTTCACCTTCCAATGAATGAATCAGCTTGCGCGTCTGCACCAGCTGAGACCCAACTTGTACAACCTGTAAACGAATCCACACATGACCTAACGCGAACGTCAGGCCAACAAGGGCGATCACCGCATACCATATCCATGATGCAGAGCGAGGCATGCGTTACCTCCCCTCCTCAGCTAACCGTTCAACCGCACGTAATCGCGCACTCCGTGCACGCGGATTGGTGGCAACTTCTCTGTCCGTTGGTACTAACGGCTTTGACGTGAGCACTTTCACTTTCGCCGACCATCCACAAGAACATACCGGAATTTGTGGTGGGCACAGGCAGGAGGCCGCCCATTTGCGAAAAGCTTCTTTCACCAAGCGATCTTCTAACGAATGATAAGACAGAATGACCATCCGCCCTCCAGGGCGGAGCAGACGATATCCTTCTCGGAGAAACAACGTCAGGTGGTCAAGTTCACGATTGACGGCAATACGTAAGGCCTGAAATGTCCGCGTCGCTGGATGAAGATGGGCATGCGGTGCACTCCGAACAACTCGGTCAACGACCTGCACTAATGCGGTCGTGGTTTGTAGCGGAGCTGCGGTGCGCGCCTGGACAATCGCCCGAGCCACCGCCCCAGCAGCTCGTTCTTCGCCAAAGTCGCGAAGGATGAGTCGCAATTCCTCTGCACTAGCATGGTTGACGATATCAGCAGCGCTGGCCTCATCATAGCGATTCATGCGCATATCAAGAGGACCGGAACGAAGGAAACTGAAACCGCGCTCTCCGTTTTCGATTTGTAAAGAGGAAAATCCCAGATCCAGGAGAACGCCATCCACCCCCTCCCACGCAAGAGCTGTCAGTTGCTCTTGCGCACTACTGAAATTGGCATGGCGCGTGTGGAAACGATCAGCAAAGGAAGCAAGCCGAGCTTCCGCTACCGCAAGCGCATCGACATCTCGGTCGAGACCCAACAGTTGCCCTGTGGGGGCACTCTCGGCAAGCAGCGCTGCCGCATGACTGCCACCACCAAGCGTCCCGTCAAGAAATCGCATCCCCGCCTGCGGACGGAGCAAGGAAAGCACCTCGGCCACCATCACTGGCAGATGCTGAGGAGCCGTTGTTAGGGGTGAGGTCATGACTGGTACGACTTCCATTACGTTCACCTGGGACCTGAGGTTGCGTTTCGCTGGAAATTTCCTGTTTGTTCGTGTAAGCTGCCTCTACGCGTTTAGTCCATTAAACATGTTCGGGTTTTGGGAAAATTGTTGTTCCGAATCTGCGTCGAACCGTACCCATGTCGCTTTATTCCAAATACGAAATTTCTTCAGAGCAGCGGCAAACATGACTTCCTTATCAATCTCGGCATATTCACGCAGCAGCGGTGGCAACAAAATTCGCCCTTGTTTGTCTACTTGGCACTCATGTGCATTCGCCAAATAAAATGACTCGATCTTCACAAAGGTCTCGTCAAAACGAGGTTTATTTAGTAGCTCCTGCTCTAACTTTTCCCATTCCACATAAGGGTACACATCAAGACAGCGAAAGGAATTGAGGATAAACTTTGTGACAATCAGGCGGTCGTCTTGTAAACCAAACAACGCTTTACGGAAGGACGAAGGAATACTCACTCTTCCCTTGTCGTCTATGGTATGTTCAAAGCAACCGCGAAACACTGTTTACCCACTTTTACCCACTTTTACCCACTTCTTTCCCGATGATAGTCCGGGGTTTTCCCGCTGTCAAGCAAAAAGTTAAGTAATGGGCATAGTTAAGGAGCAAAATTTTCGCATTGACTCAACTTCTTCACCTCGATACATCATTTGTGTTCTCACAAACTAACCGGCGTTCATCCCCTGGCCAGAAGCCTGGTCAAGGGTTTCTTCGATACCACTGTTTTGGAGTCGTACTGTTATGCTGAAACGTTACCTACTGACCCCTGGTCCAACGGCTGTCCCGCCGGAGGTCCTCCTCCGTATGTCTCAACCACTGATCCATCACCGCACCCCTGAGTTCGAAACGCTGTTTGCGCAGGTGCAAGAAAAGTTACAGTGGCTGTTCCAAACCAAACAAAATGTCCTCATCCTGGCAGCCTCGGGTACCGGTGCAATGGAAGCCGCGGTTTCTAATACATGCTCACCAGGAGATACAGTCATTGTTGTAAATGGCGGAAAATTTGGCGAACGATGGCTAAAAATTAGCCAAGCATTTGGCGTCAAAGTCGTCGAAATCAAAGTTGAATGGGGACAAGCAGTGAGCGTCGATGCAGTTGCGCAGGCACTGAAAGCAAACCCCGATACGCGCGCTGTCCTCGTACAAGCCAGCGAAACGTCCACCACTGTCCTACATCCAGTCGAGCAAATCGCGGCACTGACGCGCAATACTAACACGTTGTTAATCGTCGATGGCATCACCGCAGTGGGGGCGGCGGATACCCCGATGGACCGCTGGGGTATCGATATACTGGTCACTGGTTCACAAAAAGCGCTGATGCTCCCTCCCGGACTCGCGTTCCTCGCACTGAGTGACAAAGCCTGGAAACAGGTCGAGGCGACGAAACAGCCACGGTATTACTTCGATTTGCGCCGAGAGAACAAAGAACAACTGAAGCACACCACCGCCTACACGCCTGCGATTTCTTTAATCAACGGATTGCACGAAGTGTTACGGATGATGCAAGAAGAAGGCTTAGAGCACATCTTTGCTCGCCATACCCTGCTCGCATCAGCCAGTCGCGAAGCGGCAAAGGCCATGGGCTTGACGCTCCTGGCACCGAGCGCGCCAAGTCCAGCAGCCACCGGCGTGTGGTTACCGGACGGTGTCGATGGCAAACGCTTGCTGCAATACATGCGCGACCGCATGGGTGTGGATATCGCTGGTGGCCAAGACCATCTGGCCGGAAAGATCGTGCGCATCTCACACATCGGGTATGCTGGTCCCTTTGATGTCGTCACCGCAATCAGCACGTTAGAGATGGCATTGCGTCGCTTTGGGCAGAATATCGAACTCGGCAGTGGCGTGCGCCGTGCTGAGGAAGTGTTGTCAGAAGGGTGGCCACCGGTAGGGTAATCGCTATGTCACACAAAGTGCTTATTTCTGATCCGCTTTCTGAACAAGGCCTGGAGCGGTTACGTGTCTATGCCGATCTTGAAATTGACCTCAAACCGAAGCTACCTGTCGATGAATTGATCCGTATTATCCCGAATTATCACGGGCTGATCATTCGTAGCGGCACGAAGGTGACCCAACCAGTGATCGCTGCAGCCACGAACCTGCGGGTTATTGGTCGTGCCGGCATCGGGGTCGATAATGTCGATGTTGACGCTGCAACCAAGCAAGGGATTGTAGTAATGAACACCCCTGGTGGGAATAACGTCACCACGGCGGAACATACGATCTCGTTGATGCTGGCATTAGCTCGCAACATCCCGCAGGCGAACCTCTCGCTCCGTTCAGGACGGTGGGAGCGGGAAAAATTCACCGGCAGCGAAATCTGCAACAAAGTGTTAGGTGTGGTCGGCCTTGGCAATATCGGCGCGATTGTCGCGGATCGTGCATTGGGTCTAAAAATGCGCGTTCTGGCGTTTGACCCATTCGTCTCTTCTGAAACCGCCGCCAAGCTAGGAGTGGAAATTGCGTCTTTAGACGAGATTTACGCCAACGCTGATTTCATCACCGTCCACACACCACTGACGAAAGAGACCCGTGGGCTGATTGGCAAAGATGCATTTGCCAAGATGAAGAAAGGCGTACGGATCATCAATTGTGCTCGTGGTGGCATCATTGATGAAGTCGCGCTGGTTGACGCAATCACGAGCAAGAAAGTAGCAGGCGCTGCCCTCGATGTCTTTGTTGATGAACCACCACCGAACGATCATCCACTGTTAAAGCTCGATCAAGTGGTAGCCACTCCTCACCTTGGTGCCGCGACTGACGAGGCGCAGATCAACGTCGCCATTGCTATTGCCGACCAAGTGGGGAATTTTCTCAGCAATGGCGTTATCCAGAATGCGGTCAATTTTCCTGCGCTGACCGCGAAACAACTAGCGATTATGCAGCCCTATCTCACCATCGGTGAAAAGCTCGGAAGTTTTCTTGCGCAGATCGATCCCCATGTGCCGCAAGAAGTACAGATTGAGTATAGCGGGGATATCGTTGAGTACGACGTTGCCGCGGCAACTGCAGCCGTACTGCGTGGCATTCTGAGTCCGGTGCTGGAATCGCCGGTGAACTATGTCAATGCGCCGTTCATCGCTCGCGAACGGGGTGTCCGGGTGCTGGAATCGCGCAGTAACCGCCCCAGCGATTTTCTCAACTCGGTCATCGTCACACTGACGACCGATGCAGGTACCAACACCGTTGAAGGTGCGGTGTTCAGCAACAAAGCTGTCCGCATCGTTCGTCTCAACGCCTTTCATCTGGAAGCAGTGCCAGAAGGGTACATGCTCGTCCTCCATAACAATGATGTTCCCGGTGTTGTTGGGGCTATGGGAACACTCCTGGGCCGACACAACATCAATATCGCTAGTCTGGAACTTGGACGAGAGAAAATTGGCGGCAAGGCAATTGCGTTAATCCATGTCGACGGTCAGGTGCCAGTAGCGGTTTTGACTGAGCTACAGGCACTTGAGCCAATCATTTCGGCCCAGCAAATTCGCCTATAAGAACGAGGGGCGTATGAGTACCGTAGTCGTCGTTGGGGTTCAGTGGGGGGACGAAGGCAAAGGCAAGGTCGTCGACCTCTTAGCGCGGGAAGCCGACATCATCGTGCGCTTTCAGGGTGGGAGCAACGCTGGCCATACGCTGGTCGTTGGTGGCAAAAAAACCGTGGTGAGGCTGATTCCCTCTGGAGTACTACATAGCGGCAAGGTCTGCGTGATTGGCAACGGCGTCGTTGTCGATCCCGAGACATTAGTCGAAGAGATCGACACCTTACAACAACAAGGGTGTTTGATGGACCCCTCGTTGTTGAAGATCAGTGAGACAGCACACCTCATCATGCCGTATCACAAAGCGATCGATATTGCCCGCGAACGACTGCGCGGCGAAGGAAAGATCGGTACGACCGGACGTGGTATCGGTCCCACCTACGAAGACAAGATGGCGCGTGGTGGTATACGATTCGTCGATTTACTCGATGACGATATTTTCAGCGAGAAGCTGAAACGCAATCTGCAGGAGAAAAACTCTTACTTGAGCGTGATTCTCAAAGATCAAACGCTTGAGTATCAGCCCATCTTCGATAATTATCGACGTTTTCGTGATCGGCTTGCACCACATGTGACGAATACGTCGTTGTATCTACACAACGAAATTGCCCGGGGACGCAAAGTACTCTTTGAAGGTGCACAAGGGACCATGCTCGACATTGACCACGGCACCTATCCATATGTGACATCGTCCAATACCGTCGCTGGAGCAGTCTGCACGGGTGCAGGGATTGCTCCGCAGCAAATTCACGGTGTCATCGGGATTTCCAAAGCGTATACGACACGTGTGGGAAGTGGCCCATTTCCCACTGAGTTGTTTGGTCCAGAAGGCGAGACCATTCGTCGTAAGGGCGGCGAGTTTGGTACGGTCACGGGACGACCACGCCGCTGCGGATGGTTCGATGCTGTCGTCGCACGCACGGCAGCTCGCTTAAATGGAGTGAACAGTTTTGCACTCACCAAGATCGACGTACTGAGTGGTTTCTCCACGCTCCGTGTCTGCACGGCCTATGAGTATAAAGGGAAGCGGTATGAGGAAGTGCCAGCCAGCGCAAATGTTTTGGAACAATTGACGCCGATCTACGAAGAATTGCCAGGCTGGTCAGAGCAACTGACTGACATTCGCAGCCTCGACGCCCTCCCCGCCAACACGCGGCGTTACGTCGAACGTATCGAACAACTAGTGAATGTCCCAGTGAAAATGATCTCGGTCGGTGCCGGGCGTGAAGAAACGATTCTGATTAGGCCGACGTTTTTTTAACGGGGAATGACGTCATTTCCACGCAGCCTGTCCCCAGTAGCGACTGGGGAGCGGGAATCCATGCCTTCAATTTCCTACGGTGTAAACCGTGGGCTACGTTATCATGCCTTGTTTCCCACGGTTAACACCGTGGGCTGAATTATTTCGCCTCTCCGAGGCTCGGAAGAAACGAGTCCCGTTAGGGGCGACATACTACAGCCCATAGCGTGAGCTATGGGAAACTATAGGAACCGTCTGCTATTCGGCCTCCTTCGTCAGTACCACCCGCGCCTCTGACGAGAACAACAACACCAGTCCTCCAACCAACCCGCAGCCCAGCACCAACACGCTCCACAGCAACCCAAAAGCCAATGCTTGATCCTTGCCAACGCCGATAAGCGCAAGGAACGTTACGTACCCACCCTCGCGTACACCTAAGCCCGCAAAGCTGAGCGGCAATGCGCTCAGAATATGCACGAGTGGAATAAACAACATCAGGTACCACAGCGGCACTTGCAGATTGAGCGCGTAGGCAAGCACAACCTGTAAAATGAGTTGAAACCAGTGAAAGAGATACGAAAGAATGCAGGCGTATCCTAACGTCTTGGCATTCTGTTGATATGGCGCAATGAGCTGGTCAACGATACGTCTGATCAATGGCCGATTGAACAGCGAGAACTGCAGCACATACGGCAATAGCCACCACGCCAAGAGTGAACCAATAGCCGCGGCTACGACTCCATAACAGAGAGTTACTGGAAGAATCGTTGGGCCAAATAATAGAAAACCCGTTGCGCCCACCCATACCAACATCACCAGCCCACTGAGACGATCCACAGCAACAGAGTACAACGCCGGTCCAGTGTTGCCGCCATTGGCAGCTAACAACAGTCCTCTACCAAGATCGCCAACCACGGTGCTTGGTGCAAACAGATTGAAATAGCCGCCAACAAAGTAATAGGTGACGAACGCCCGCCAGGGCTGCCCAAAGCCAAGTGGCCGGGCCAGGACTTTCCACTTATACGCGTAGAGTGCTTGACTAATGAGGTAACCAACGAAAGCGAAGAGCAGCGGTAAGGGTCGAGCTGTGACTAATTGTTGCTTTAACGCGTGCACATCAGTCGTATAAAACAAGAACGTAAAAAGCCCGAGGCTGACGGCAACTTTGAACCAACGTGAAGAAAGGAAGCGCAAGGAGCCGACCTAGCTCTGAGAAAAAGGCGATAAACGAGGAAATGGAGAAACGGGGCAGTGAAGGGGGAAAACGAATGGGCGAATGGACGCATGGGGGAATGGGTGAAATAGTGAACGAAAGAGGGGCTTCTTCTCCATTTTTAATTTTTCATTTTTCATTCTTAATTGTCTTTCACGCATCCACCGTCTCTCCCACCAACGCCGCACCATTCAGGTGGCTCACGTCATTGACCGAATGAATAATGGTCTCTCCTTCAAGAGCGAAAGTCACCTCGCTGACACCAGTGTTGCCAATCTTATCGATCTCACGGAACTTCGTCGTCGGCAAATTACGGCAGTGCAACAAGAACGCTCGTACCGCACCGCCATGCGTCACAATCACAATCTGTTCTCCGTTATGGCGTTGAGCTAAAAGTTGCGCGGACTGTATCAGACGCCCTTGAAATTGTGCAAACGTCTCACCACCTCCACGCGGGAGGTCTTCTCCTGCGCGTAACCGCTCCCATTCGACTGCATGCCGTGCCATCACCTCAGCGGTGGTCAACCCGCTCCAAACCCCAATATTCATCTCACGCCAGCCACTGTCGGGACTCAGAGGTACGCCCAGCGTCTGCCCGAGAATTTCCGCAGTTTCAAATGCACGGCTGAGATCACTCGCGTACATCGCGTGGAACTGCCGGCCCTCGGTCAACAGCCGCTGCGCAAGAAGCCGCGCTTGCACTCGGCCTGCATCACTGAGTGGTACATCCGCCTGCCCTTGCCAACGGCTTTCTTGGTTCCATGTCGTTTCGCCGTGTCGGACTAACAAGAAACGTACGTTCGACATCACTTTCCCCATACGTGGCGATCGCTACGATTATGCTCACGTATCTCAGTATTGAGCACAGGGTCTGTTAGCATGTCCACCAACAGATTGCCACCGTAAGTTGGCGTTCAGTGGGAGATGTGGTAGTTGAGGCATGCGTACCCAAAGGAGGGAACAGCATGAAATACGGAGCGTTTTTACCGCACATCGGCCCCTTGGCCAATGGCGATGTCATGACCAATATTCGCACGACGGCGCAGAACGCTGAGGCGCTGGGCTTTGACTCGGTTTGGACCGGAGATCACATCGTCATCCCCGTTGATATCGCCTCTCGTTATCCGTACACCGCAACCGGTTCATTCCCAATGAATCCGAAAGCGCCGTTGCTTGAACCACTGACGGTGTTGAGCTTTGTTGCCGCGTGCACCACTAAAATTCGCCTCGGTACGGCAGTGCTCGTACTTCCACACCGCAACGCCGTCGTTACCGCTAAGACTGTCGCGACGCTGGATGTTCTCTCACGTGGGCGTGTTATCCTCGGTGTCGGGGTTGGCTGGATGGAAGAAGAATTCAAAGCGGTCAATGCTTCGTTCGCCGATCGCGGTCCGTTGAGCGATGAAGCCGTTGCGGTCATGAAGGAGTTATGGACCAGCGAGCATCCGCGCTTCAACGGCAAGTTTCACCGGTTCCCTGAAGTTGCCTGTGAACCGCGCCCAGTACAGAAACCCCATCCGCCGATTTGGATCGGCGGCCATACCGGTCCGGCGTTACGTCGCGTTGTGGAGTACGGTGACGGCTGGGCCGCCGTCGTATTTAATCCGCAAGAGTTTGCCGAACGGCTCGATAAGATCAAAGAAAGAGCAGCAAAAGCAGGACGCGACATCTCTAAGGTCACGCTCTGTGTCTCTCCGCGTGGCAAACGGCCGGAAGCGATACTCGACGACATTCCACGCTATCAAGAACTTGGTGCAACCTATCTGTATCTTGCCTTCTTCAATTTCGCTCGCAGTTATGAAGAAATGGCAGGAATGATGGAACGGTTCGCACGCGATGTGAAATTAATCTAATTGAGGAGGTCAGCCATGCAGAAGGTCAGTAAAGAACATGTTGTTCGTACGTTTGACGCTACCCACTCTCCAGCAGCGCGAGTGCGTCCTGGCGAAGTCTTCGTCATGGAAACCAACGACCGTTTTCGCGATTGGAACGACGGCAAGGCCTGGCCGATGGAACAGCTCACCGTCATGACAGGCCCTGTGTTCATTGAGGGAACCAAGCCAGGCCAGGTGCTCGCGATCGACATCTTAGATATTCGCCCATCCCAAGGCTTTGGTTATGTGATTGCCATTCCTGGCTACGGAGTGTTCAAAGACCAGGTCGAGTTTCGCAAAAAAGTCGTGCCGATTGAAGGCAATCAGATTCGCTATAATGATCAGGTTTCGCTGCCGTTTCTACCGAATGTGAGTAAGATCGGGCTTGCTCCGGCGCAAGGGCCACTGCCGAGCAGTGCGGTTGGTGCCTTTGGCGGACAACTGAGTAATGGTCAACTCGGTCCAGGTTCCACGGTGTACTTACCGGTCTTCGTTGACGGTGGCTTGCTGACCATCGAAGACGTCCACGCCAAGATGGGAGACGGGGAGATCGCCGCTTCAGCAGTCGAAATCGCGGCAGATGTGACCATGCGTTGCCGTATTGCCACTGAGCTACCGTTGTCTCACCCGATCGTCGTGACGCAAAAGGAAGTTGTCACTATGGGTGACGGTGACACGGTCGAAGCCGCTGCCAATAGTGCAGTCGATCGGCTTGCGCGTATCATGATGGACCGTATGCACATCGATATCACTGAAGCAGCAATGCTTGTCAGCATCGCTTCAGATGTCCGGATTTCAGAAATGGGCAGCCCGCACCGTTATGCTCGGGCAGCAATCGCGCGAGAATTGGTAGGGTTGTGAGATGATCCGGTGCGTAGATCACGGTTTCCCTCTACCCTTCAAGCGGGGAGGACGCCATAGTCAAACCGCACAAGACAGGCACTGCAAAGGTGTCACCCTGAGTGAAACGAAGGGCTTCTCTGAGAGATTCTTCGCTCCGCTCCGAATGACACCCTTGCAAGGTCAGAGCGTGAAATGGATAAACCGTATGAGGTCTTGTTGGGGGGTTTTCTTTCTCCTGTCTGTCACTTTTTTTTCCGCCTGTACCTCATCCTCTCAAGAGACCAGCAAGGCCCTCGTGAAGATCAGCAACGTCACCCTCTCCCGCCTTGATGAGCGGACACTGCGGGTCACGTTGACCTATGACCTGGAAGCAGACGTGAAATTGCCTCTACCATACAAGAGCGTGTTGGTCTTTCCACTTGAACCGCGCGGAAAGTTGGCCGGACAAGTGCCACCAATGGAGTTATCCACGGGGTTGATTGCTCTCGATTTAGAGATTCCACCGGATGCAGGCTTTGACTGGAAGGATTTAGAAGCAAAGGACGCATGTTGTGTCGTGTCCCTCAAAGGAGAAAAAGAGGTACTTGGCTCTGGTCCTGCTTACGAACGTATCAGTAATAGTGTAACAATCGCCCTGCCTCAGTTTGCAGGGTAACGATTCTATTTTCGCTGACTTCGGTTCCTGCCGAGAGCAGGAGGGAGGCCTATGTACTACTGCCGTGTATTGGAAGGGACGGTCAGACCAGGCCAGCTCGAAACCGCGATGCAAATCGCCCAGGAGAGGCTTGAAGTCATTCGCAAAGTGTCTGGTTTCCTGTTCGTCCAGATCATGACTTCTGGGGACGAGTTCATCGCCGTCAGTTCGTGGCGCAATAGCCAAGACCTCCAGGCCTACGCAGAGAGTGATCTTGCTCGCAATCTCTTTAAAGATCTCACACCGCTGTGTATTGCACCTCCGCGCGCACGAACACATGAATTGCGACTGATGGTAGAAAACGAAGAAGGGTTCTTTTCTAGTGATGAAGGGGGAGAAGGATAAATCCAAAGAACCGGAGAATGGGAGAATGGGAGAGAGAAATATTTTTCTCCGCTTCTCTGGTTCCCCCATTCACTGATTCAGCTTGCTAAAACTGACGACCTCACGGTCCTTGAGTAAGGAGGGACATATATGCCGACCATTATCGATGCAGATGGACACATTGTTGAGCCCCGTGTGATTTGGGAAGAATACACAGAACCTGCCTATCGTGATGGGGTGATCCAAATCGCTCGCGATAGCGAGGGAATCGACTGCATGCGGATCAACGGCGAGATTCGTCGTGATCGGAATATGACAATCGCCGCGGCCTGTACTCCCGGCGGGCTCTCCGAGCCCACCAGAGCTCGCACGATGGGATGGAATGAGGTATCTCCGAGCGGCTATGATCCGCACGCTCGCGTCAAAGCTATGGACCTCGAAGGGATTGAGGTCGCATTCTTCTACCCTAGCCTGTGGCTTCTCTACGGAGACCATACTGACCCGAAACTCGCCGCTGCTTCTTGCCGGGCGTATAACAACTGGATAGCAGACTTCTGTAAACCGTATCCGAACCGCTTCTTTGGTGTCGCCCCGCTGCCACTACAAGATGCAGATGAAGCTGTGAGAGAAATGCGTCGCGTTGTCAAAGACCTCGGCATGCGCGCGGTGTTTGTACGACCGAACCCGTTTAATGGTCGACGGCTGTGCGATCCTGCCTATGATGTGTTCTGGCGTGAAGCACAGGAACTCAGCATCCCAGTCGCTATTCACGGCAGCTTTGGTACCAAAATGCCAACTCTCGGCCAAGAACGATACAAAGACCCGTTCTTTTTTCACATGGTGTGCCATCCCTGGGAAATGCAGGGGGCATGTCTCGATATCGTATGTGGGGGAGTGCTAAGTAAATTCCCCAAGCTCAAAGTCGCATTTCTCGAAGCCGGACTGGGTTGGATCGGCCATTGGCTTGATCGTATGGATGGTCACTTCGATAAGATGGGTCACTATGTGCCGTGGCTCAAACGCAAACCGAGCGACATGTTTCGTGAGCAATGCTTCATCTCAATGGACCCAGATGAACACTCGATTGGCGTTGTCACGGCAATGGGTCTAGAAAACTGCGTCGTCTGGGGTTCCGATTATCCCCACTTCGATTGCACCTTCCCCGGTGTGGTCGAAGAAGTCCAAGAAGCCTGCGCCGCACTCACAGCCCAAGCGCAGCAGAAGATCATCGGGGAGAATACACGGAGGTTGTACGGATTAGCGTGAACGTATTACGTGTTGCGTGGACGTTGGCCATAGTCTTATGTATCACGTCTCCCGTTCTGCGCCTCACGTATCACGCAATACGCACCACGTACCGTGCAGTCGGCTGTTGATTGTCGTGTGAAGTTTACTCTCCCATTAAAGTGAGCAAAAAATGGAACTTGCATACTCAAAAACAGACGAAGCCTTTCGCAAAGAAGTGCGGGCATGGCTCAAGAAGAATCTGCCGAAAAAAGACAAAGCCATCAGTGACCTCATGCCGCATGATCCCGAGCGAGTCAAACGTGCGAAGGATTGGCAACGGACCCTGCACTCTGCAGGCTACGTCGCCATGAACTGGCCGAAAGAGTACGGCGGCCAGGGCGCAGACATCGTGCGCCAAACCATCGTCAATGAAGAATTGGTGCTTGCACGTGCGCCAGGAATGATCGGCGCATCAGGTCTCCAGATGTTAGGTCCGACATTGATCCAATATGGCACTGAGGAACAACGACGACGGTATCTGCCAACAATTCTCACCGCCGAAGAGATCTGGTGCCAAGGCTACTCAGAACCTGGTGCCGGGTCAGACCTGGCGTCATTACGCACACGCGCTGAAATTGTCGGAGATGAATTTGTTGTCAACGGACAAAAAGTCTGGACCTCGAACGCCCAGTTCTCGGACTGGATGTTCTGCTTGGTGCGTACCGATCCTGACGCTCCCAAGCATCGCGGCATTTCCTATGTTCTCATTGATATGAAAAGCCCTGGCATCACTGTTCGTCCGCTCGTGCAGATGACCGGAGACGCTGGATTTAATGAAGTCTTCTTTGACAACGTACGCGTGCCACGCGCGAACCTGGTGGGCGAGCTCAACCAAGGCTGGATGGTCGCCAATAACACCTTGTTCCATGAACGGAATATGTTGGGCTCGACAACGCGGACACAACTGATGATGCAAAACCTCATTCGCTTAGCGCAAACGCATCAACGTTATGGCAAACCAGCAGCTAACGATCCAATCGTACGACAAAGATTGTCGAGCTTGCTCACGCGGGTCGAGGCAATGAAGTACCACTCCTATCGACAGCTTACCAATGCAATCAAAGGACGAGCTCCAGGTGTTGGCGCGATGGTCAGCAAGCTCGTCGGTACCGAGCTGAATCACGACATCTGTGCGCTTGCGCTGGAAATTATGAACTCCTACGCGCCGCTGAAAAAAGGCGCCGCCCGCGTCATCGACAACGGCACCTGGCAATATGAGTTTATGTTCACACTTGGTTTGGTGATTGGTGGTGGTACATCCGAAGTGCAAAAGAACATTATCAGTGAACGTGGGTTGGGAATGCCAAAGTCGGGATGAAGACGAGTAGTCAGTAGCTGGTAGCCAGTAGCCAGCATAGAAAAGAGTGCACCGCTCTTTCCTTCCTCTCTACTGACTACTGAATGCTGACTACTGACTACTTCTTACGTAATACGCACCACGTTGTGAGGTCTGAGCTATGGATTTCGGTCTTTCTGAAGAACAAGAAATGTTGCAGCAATCTGCGCGCGAGTTTCTCACCCAAGAATGCCCGCCGACCTTCGTGCGAGCGATGTACACAGAGCCGGATGGGTTCTCGCGCGAGTTGCATCGCAAGATGGCAGCGCAAGGATGGACAGGGTTACTCATTCCTGAAGCGCATGGTGGCCTCGGGTTAGGCATGCTCGATATGGCCGTGTTACTGGAGGAAATGGGGCGTGCAGCCGTGCCTGGACCTTTCCTGTTTTCTTCAAATCTCTTCACACTTGCATTGATGCAAGGTGGGACCAGCGCACAGAAGAAACAATGGTTGCCGCGTATTGCAACCGGGGACGCCGTTGGGACTCTCGCTTTCCTCGAAGAAGACGACCGTATCGATGCAGCAGGCATTCAACTGAAAGCGAAGAAGACGCGCGATGGGTACACCCTTTCCGGTACCAAGATGTTCGTGCCATTCGCCGCAGTTGCGGATGTATTGCTGGTGGCAGTGCGAACGAAAGGCAAAGCCGAAGATGGCATAAGCTTGCTCCTGCTTGAGCGCGACAGCCCCGGCGTAACGATCTCGCCGCTCGATATTTTTGATCAGACACGACGAGTTTATGAAGTGACGTTGCAGAACATCATCGTCCCGAAAGCAGCAGTAGTCGGCGGTGAAGATCAAGGCTGGAAAGTACTGTCGCGTGTGATCGATGCCGCCTGTACCGCATTAGCCGCAGACAGCCTCGGTGGCGCACAGAAGTCGTTAGAGATGGCCGTCGACTACACGAAAATCCGCACCCAGTTCAATCGCCCGATCGCCTCGTTTCAAGCCTTAAAGCATATGGCCGCAGAGATCGTGAGTGAGATCGAGCCTGCACGTTCATTGGTGTGGTATGCAGCGCACGCGTTTGACACGCTTCCTCGTGAGGCTTCCCGTGCAGCCTCGTTGGCTAAAGCGTGTTTGTCTGAGGTTTATGCACAGACTACGAATCGTGCCGTGCAAATGCATGGCGGCATTGGCTTCACCTGGGAACACGACATGCATTTCTGGTTCAAACGCGCCAAATGGAATGAGTTCGCTTTTGGCGATGCGACTTATCACCGTGAGCGTTTAGCGCAATTGGAAGGGTTTTAGAGATATTGCGCTATTGAGTGAGCGGGTGATTGAGTCATCGAGTCATTGAAGAGCCGGAGAAGTGTTTTCCTCAATGACCCGATGGCATGATGATTCGATGACCAGAGGAAGCGCAATCAGATCTTCTTCTTCGAAAAGTACCAATCTGTCTGATTGACTTCGCCCTTTTTGCCCACGTAACAGTTCTTGTGAGTTGCGGCCCATGCTCAGCGGATAGTAAATCAGGAATCGCACTTTCCCATTCGGATCAATCAAAAAGACCGCACGAATGGTTGCGGTATCGCTTGCCCCTGGATGGAT
>VGTJ01000048.1 GCA_016874775.1 Deltaproteobacteria bacterium | reverse complement strand
AAGGCCTACAGGTCTCCGACGATGAGTTTCAAGCGCTCAATATCAAACCCGGTAAGTTTCATGGCGATTGGAACTATACGCTTCTTCCTCGCTCTTAATCGGTAACTTAATTCTTGCCCATGCCTAACTCAAGAACGACCCGATTGCGGCTGCAACCACGACCCACCAGCCGTAGAAGATCTTGGTATCCCGGCGCTCTGTCGTTGCCATACCTCGCCTCCGCGTGAAAGGTGAACCTGCTCGCTACCGAGTTGCTGCGACCCCCAGCTTTTATGCGCAGACAAACCATCGCATGGGCGTTCCCTCCTTCGTGTTCGTCCGATCCTGTCCGTCTCCCAGACCCTACGCCAGAGCAACTGCTAATGTAAAGAGCACAGATCTGGTATTCCTCACAGTGGGTAAGCAGTGCGCCGCTTGCGCAGCGAGGCAGATGCGAGTACGAGTCAAGCCTCACTCGAACAGGGGCAACCGCATGGCAGGACACAGCGTACCTATCAAAGAGGCAACAAGCAGAACCGCAGACCGAATATTCTACGGGTGGTGGATTGTCGTAGCAGCGATAGTTGGCTTGTTCCTTAGCCTCGCTCCACTTGTCATGTTTACACTAGGGGTGTTCCTCAAACCGTTGAATCAAGAGTTTCACTGGAATCGTGCCGAGATCTCGTTTGCCTATATGCTGTGTACACTGAGTGGAAGTGCGGCATTACCGCTGCTGGGTCGCATCGTCGATCGCTACGGTGTGCGGGTCGTGGTCATCCCATCCTTGCTGTTGTTCGGCCTCTGCCTCATGTCTGGCTACTTTCTTTCGTCACATCTCTGGCATTTCTACGCGCTATATTTGGCCATCGGGCTAGTGAGTAGTGGGACGACGCCTCTGCCCTACGCACGCGTGATCTCCCACTGGTTTGACAAAAAGCGCGGACTCGCGTTGGGGTTGGCAATGGCGGGCGTTGGCTTAGGCTCATTCGTGATGCCGTCGCTCGCACATGCACTGGTGACCACTGGCGGCTGGCGCGTGGCCTACGTCTGTCTTGGGCTCTTGGTTATAGTGATCGCGGTTCCCACGGTCGGCTTGCTGTTGCGCGACACGCCGGAATCGCTCGGGTTGCGACCGGACGGCGCGCCAATACCGCCAAGCGAAGCGACAACACCTCACAGGCAACTTGTCGGCCTGCAGTGTCATGAGGCCTGGCGTACCAGTACGTTCTGGTTGATGACCGTGGCCTTTTTCTTGGTGTCGATGGCCACCAGTGGCGCGATCGTACATTTGATTCCCTTGCTCACCGATCGTGGAATCTCCGCGCAAAGCGCCGCCTTTGCGTCGTCCCTCTCTGGCGGCACGGTTCTGGTCGGTCGCGTGTGGGCAGGGCATCTCCTCGACCGTTTTTTCGCACCCTATGTCACTCTGAGTTTCTTTGTTGCTCTGACGGTGGGACTGTTACTGCTGTGGAGTGGTGTCTCCGGACCGCTCGCGTATGTCGCTGCTATGCTGGTCGGTTTGGGTCTGGGAGCTGAGGTCGACATCATTGGCTACCTGGTGGGACGCTACTTTGGGCTACGCGCCTTCGGTGAGATTTATGGCTATGTCTTTGCCATCTTTTATCTCGGCGCTGGAGTTGGTCCGTTCCTCATGGGCAAGGGGTTCGACGCTACGGGTTCGTATAGCCTCGTGTTAGGAAACTTTGTCGTGATCACGTTGGTCGCATCGATATTGCTCACACGGCTCGGTCCGTATCGGCTGTGGGAGCGGGTACAGGCGGCGTAGTCACCGACAGTCCAATCCTGAGGTTTTATGTCCTGTGGCCCACTTTTCCTCGTTTCCGCTTTCGTTGACAATAGGCCCCCGTCTGCAATGACGATCACGTTCATATAATGGAAATTTCCTCTTTTTCTGTACGATCGGTCGTATCTGTGGCGAGCGCATCACGCCCCGTGATGCAGTCTATTCGTCGCGTTTTAGCCTGCCAACAGTGACCTCGACTGGTGCACCGGCGACAGACCTGCTACATGGGAGAGCCCCTGCAAAAAGTGGAGGTACGACATGGCGACGAAGAAGGTGAGTCGAGTGGTCGATGCCGCTGGGCGTGGACTGGAACCACGTGATATGTGGCAGAGGTATATCGATCCGCACTGGTGTGATCATGCTCTATGTAGAGAATACGAGGAAAACGGCTGGGAAGTGCTGCCGTTCAATAACAACCCTGAACGAGGAACACTAAGATGCAAATAGGATATTTCACTGAACGACCGTATCGCTGGCTACCTGAAGAACTCATTTTGAGAAATCGCGCTTTCTTCGCCGTATCAAATGAGCATTTCGACCGCGAAAAGGCGGCTGATGATTATCATTATTACCTTGACGAATATTGCTATGCCGAAGACCTCGGCTTCGACGCCCTTGCGCTCAATGAACATCACGGCAACCCGATCTGCATGGGGTCGGTGATGAACGTTGAAGCATCGATTCTCGCCTATCGTACCAAGCGCGCCCGTATCGTGTTGGTTGGCAATCCACTGCCGGTGATCAAGCATCCGCTGCGCATGGCTGAGGAGTTGGCAGAGATTGATCTGATTTCGCGTGGGCGATTAGTCACTGGCTGGGTGCGCGGCGCGGGCAGCGAGCAGATCTTCAATAACGCCAATCCTGCGTATAACCGTGAGTTATTCAACGAAGCGCATGACTTTATCGTCCAGGCCTGGACCCGCCCCGGACCGTGGCGCTACGAAGGGAAACATTTTCACTATCGTCACGTCAATCCGTGGGCACTTCCTTACCAAAAACCCCATCCGCCCATGTGGATTCCTGGTACACTGAGCCCAGAGACCGTCGAATGGTGTGCCTCACATCGCTATCCGTATATTGGGCTGGGCACTCCACTGCGGCCTACGTGTGATCTGTGGGACTTCTACGCTGACGAAGCCGCCAAACATGGCTATCAAGCCGGACCGGAGAATTTCGGCTATATGGTCGCGACAGCCTTGGGCGAGACCGAGGAGAAAGCACAGCAAGCTGCTGCCGGGTTCGTCTATGGCGGGGGACAGAATGCGTTCTCGGCAGCGGAATTCACCATGCCGCCGGGCTACAACTCGAAAGCCGCGATTCGTACTCTGGCAAAGATGCAGAGCAGCGCGTGGCTCGGGGTTAGCGGCGAGAAGTTGAAGGAGCAGATGCAGGGTGGTACTGCTGAGATCGATTACGCCGACGTGCGACGCAAGCTGCAGGGGGCGCTGATGCGCGGGCAAAAGAACATGCAGGTGATTGTGGGCACGCCGCAGACGGTGATTCCGAAGATCAAGGGGATCATGAGTGTCCTGCGTGTGGGCATCTTCATTATTCTCAGCCTCCAAGGCACGCATGAGAACGAAGAGCGCCGCACCAGCATGCGCTTGTTTGCGGAAGAGGTGATTCCCGAACTCAAAGCACACGCCAAGGCAATCGGTTTGGCAGATCCGTTTGAACGTACGCCTGGCTCGGTCGCATTGAGTGCCGGGACCAAGCGAACCCCGGTCGTCGATCGCGGTCCGCTGGCTGAGTTAGGGTTCTAATACTACCGGGCTTGTAGCCCCTATGCGGTGTGATTCTCAGCGAATTACGCCGCGTGACCCTCTGTGGTCGCGACTCATTGCTGCACTGATCTATTCATGGCATGATCCGAGCATTTTCGGACCGTGTGGCGGAGAACATGGCAACAGCAATGAATGTAACAGATACATCTAAGGTAGAGCCTGCGCGACGCATCCAGTTTGCGTTCACGGACGAGCAGGAGGAATTTCGCGCGGCGACGCGGCGATTTCTGCAGGAGAAATCCCCTACGACGGAAGTCCGGCGTCTTATGGAAACGTCTGAGGGGTATGATGCCGACACCTGGCGTCAGCTCAGCGACCAACTCGCGTTACCTGGAATTCACATCGCCGAACAGTACGGCGGTGGCGGGTTTGGCATGGTCGAGATGTGCATTGTCACGGAGGAGATGGGGCGTGCATTGTTATGCGCGCCATATTTCTCCACCGCGGTGCTGGCAACCAATGCGATCCTCAACGCTGGCACTGACGCGCAGAAAGCGAACGTGCTGCCTGACCTCGCCAGTGGCAAGCGACTGGCCACGTTGGCCGTCACCGAGCTGAATGGTCAGTGGAATCCGCACGCCATCGAGCTGGTCGCAACTCCTGACGGCAATGGGTTTCGCTTGCAAGGAACAAAAAGTTATGTAGTGGATGGGCATGTCGCTGATCTGCTCGTCGTCGCTGGCCGCATCGGTGGCACTAGCGGGGATGATGGTCTCGCGCTCTTCACGGTGCGTGCCGATGCCAGTGGCGTCGAGCGACGCCTGCTGCCGTCGATGGACCCGACTCGTAAGCTCGCGCGCGTCGATTTTCGTGGGGTACACGCAGATCTCCTGGGCAGTGGAACTGATGGAGCAAAGGCGCTCACGCGCACCCTGGACCAAGCCGCCGTGGCGCTGGCCAATGAGATGGTCGGTGGTGCCCAGACGTTGTTCGATTCGGCAGTGAATTACACAAAACTACGAGTGCAGTTCGGCCGCACGATTGGCTCGTTTCAGGCGATTAAACACAAGTGCGCTGACATGTTGCTGGAGATGGAGCTGGCGAAATCCGCGGCCTACTATGCGGCGCAAGCCGCCGCAGCCGAGGACCCGGAGTGGCCTGCACTGGCGTGTTTGGCGAAAGCCTCAGCTTCGGAAATGTACCTGCATCTCGCCATCGAGACGATTCAGATTCACGGTGGCATCGGTTTTACCTGGGATAACGACACGCATCTATGGTTCAAGCGCGCCAAAAGCTCTGAGGTTTTTCTGGGCGAACCGTATTACCATCGAGAACTCTTAATGCAGCGCTGGGGGGTATGAGCGATGAGCAAAATGAATGAAGCTGACGTGCGAGCTGAAGTACGAGCCTGGCTCGCGGCCAACTGGGATCCTGAGATGTCGTTGGTCGCATGGCGCAACGAGCTGGTCGACTCAGGTTGGGGTATGCCGCAATGGCCGGAGAAGTGGCACGGTCGCGGATTACCGGTGGGCCTCGTGCGCGCAGTAGAAGAAGAGTTCGCCAACGTCGGCGCGGTCGGGGTAGCGAGGTCTGGCGTACGACTGCTAGCTGCGGCGACGCTGCTGGAGCATGGCACGGATCGGCAGAAAGAAAAGTATCTACGCCGCATCCTTACCGGCGAAGACACGTGGTGCCAGCTCTTCAGCGAGCCGGGAAGCGGTTCAGATCTTGCCGGGGCCACGACACGTGCTGATCTGCACGGCGATTTTTGGCTCATCAATGGCCAGAAAGTGTGGACCACCAGTGCCCATCATGCCAATTACGGTCTGTTGCTGGCACGCACGGATTGGGATGCACCCAAGCATGAAGGAATGTCATATTTTGTCATCGAGATACGGCAGCCGGGCGTGGACGTGCAGCCGCTCAAACAGATGAATGGCCATGCGTCGTTTAACCAGGTGTTTTTCACCGACGCGCAAGTACCAACCGATAGCCTGGTCGGACGGGTCGGCGAAGGCTGGAAAATCGCGATGACCACGCTGGCCCACGAACGTCGCGGGGCGGATGGGCTGAACGTGCCGACTCGCAAGGGCGCCCGCGCGGGACGCATGTACGAGGAAGAGCGGCGCGAGTTGGAAACCGCCAATCAACCCTACAAGTGGTATCCGCAACGTGCTGGGCGCGTTGACCTCATTCTCGATCGCGCCAAAGAGACGGGTGCGAACAAGGACCTGCACATACGGCAGGAGATCGCCAAGTTGATGATCCTGGCCAAGTCAGCCGAGTGGACCGCGCGTCGCGCTCGTGCCGCGCAGCAGCAGGGGCGACCGCAAGGACCGGAAGGCTCACTTGGCAAGCTTGCCGCCAGCCACGTCGCCCGGGCCTGTGCGCGGGTGCATACGCTGATGACCGGAACGGACGCACTGCTTAGCGGACCCGAGAGCCCGCGAAACGGGATTATCGCTGAGATTCTAATCTCGGTGCCGGCCATCTCTATCGCCGGTGGCACCGATGAGATTCAGCGCAACATCATCTCCGAGCGTGTACTTGATCTCCCGAAGGAGCCACGCTTCGACACCGGACCGTTCCGCAATGTGCGGAGGAACTAGCCGGGTGCTGGAGGAGTGACCAGATGGATTCGCAGCGCACAGCAACCTCAGCGGTACTCCGTGCACGCCTGAAGCATCCTGTCATCGACGGTGACGGCCATTGGATTGAGTTCGAGCCGACGTTTCTCGACTACCTCGCGCGAGTCGGCGGGCCAACGATGGTCGAACGGTATCGCCGGAACGAATATGGCGGCGACCTACAACATTGGGCGCGCATGACCCTCGACGAGCGTCATGCACGACGCGCGATGCAGCCATCGTGGTGGGCGCTCCCGACCAAGAATTCGCTTGATCGCGCGACTGCGATGCTCCCCAAGCTGCTCTACGAACGAATGGCCGACATCGGACTTGATTTTGCGGTCGTGTATCCGACGCTCGCACTGTTCTTTCCGGCGATGCGCGACCCAGAAGTGCGCAGTGCAGCCTACCGCGCCTATAACGTGATGGCTGCAGATCTGTTCCGCGGCCTGGGCGATCGGCTGATTCCGGCGGCCTGCATACCGATGCATACCCCAGCGGAGGCGATTGCTGAGCTTGAGGTTGTCGTCAAGCAGCTTGGGTTGAGAGCTTTGATGTTTTCCAGCTTGGTACGCCGACCGATTGACGTGGCACTACAGAAGGGTATCACCAATCGTTATGCCACCTGGCTTGATACGCTGGGGTTAGACAGCCAATATGACTACGATCCGGTGTGGGCAAAATGTGTTGAGTTGAAAGTCGTGCCAACGTTTCATACCGCTTCCCAAGGTGTGGGTACGCGCGCTTCGATCTCTAACTTTGTCTACAATCATATCGGCCATTTCGCGGCTGCGGGTGAAGCGGTATGCAAATCCCTATTCTTGAGCGGTGTCACTCGCCGTTTTTCCACGCTCAACTTCGCGTTCCTGGAGGGAGGAGTCGGTTGGGCGTGCACGCTCTATAGCGATCTCATTGGCCACTGGAAGAAACGGAGTAGCGTGGCCCTTGAGTATACTGACCCAGCGAATCTCGATATGCGCGTGATCGCTGACTATGTCCAGCGCTACGGCGGCGAACCGCTCGCCAGACATCGGGACCAGCTTGAGTCGATCGGGCGGATGCTCGCTGGGTTCGCACCGGTGGATGACTTTGCTCGTTGCGAGATTGCGCGAGCAGAGGACATTCACGATTTGTTCGTTTCGAACTTCTACTTCGGCTGTGAACCCGATGACCCTGTCAATGCATGGGCCTTCCGTGCCAAGGCGAATCCGTTCGACGCCAAGCTCCGGGCGTTCATGGGTTCAGACATTGGCCACTTTGACTGTATGGATATGACTCACGTGCTTCCCGAGGCGCGTGAACTGGTTGACGAAGGAGCGCTGACCGAAGAGGACTTCCGTGACTTTGTGTTTGGCAATCTGGTCCGCTTATGGGGAAGTGCGGATCCAAACTTCTTCAAGGGAACGGTCGTTGAACAGCAAGCCGCCGAGTACCTTTCCTCTTGCAAAAGTCGTCCTAATGTCCCACAGTAACCCTTTCTACCACGAAGGAGGAGTGACAAGATGAGTCAAACGGAAACGCAACCGCGAGCGAGTCGGATACCCACGGCTGAAGAACTCGGCTTTGATCCAGGGGCCTTACGAGAGAAGTACGCCGCTGAGCGCGCCAAGCGGCTACGCGCCGACGGCAACAGTCAATACCGAGAAATTACTGCCCAGTTCTCCCACTTCAATGAAGACCACTACGTCGAACAAGGCTTCAACCGTGCGGCGCTGCAAGAGGAAATCGATGTACTGATCGTGGGCGGTGGCTTTGGCGGCATGTTGGCAGCAGTGCGGCTGCAAGAGGCGGGTATTACCAACTTTCGTATTATCGAGAAAGCCGGAGATTTTGGCGGCACCTGGTACTGGAACCGTTACCCGGGAGCACAGTGTGATATTGAAGGCTATCTGTATCTGCCGTTGCTCGAAGAACTCAAGTACATTCCGAAGGAGCGGTATTCCTTTGCCCCAGAGATCTTCGCCCACGCCCAGCGTATTGGCAAATCCTACAACCTCTACGAACGGGCGTGCTTTCAGACCAAGGTTAAGGAGGCTCGCTGGGATGAGGACAGCGGTCGCTGGACGGTGACCACCGATCGCGATGACGAGTTCAAAGCACGCTTTGTGATCATGTCGAGTGGGCCGCTCAACAAGCCCAAGCTACCGGGCATTCCGGGAATCGAAAAATTCAAAGGGCATACCTTCCATACCAGCCGTTGGGACTACGACTACACTGGTGGTGATACCACCGGTAATCTGCACAAGTTGCACGACAAACGCGTCGGCATCATTGGCACGGGAGCCACGGCTATTCAGTGCATCCCCCATCTTGGGCTCCATGCCAAGCAGCTCTATGTTTTCCAGCGGACACCGTCCTCGGTCGATGAACGCAACAACACCCCGACGAACCCGGACTGGGCCAAGACACTCAAGCCCGGATGGCAGTATTATCGCAACCGCAATTTTACGGCGCTGTTGGACGGCGTACAGCTTGAGGGAGATGAAGTCCGGGACAAGTGGACCAGCCCGCTCAAAAAACTCAGCGATTTGATCAACAGCAAGAGCGGAGACGTCTCCGCTGAAGAGAAAGGTGCCCTGGCGGAGATTGCTGATTTTCAGAAGATGAACGAAATTCGTGGACGCATATCTTCGACCGTGCAAGACTCGACCACAGCGGAAGCGCTCAAGCCGTGGTTCGGGCAATGGTGTAAGCGTCCGACGTTCAATGACGAATACCTCCCCACGTTTAACCGACCTAACGTCAAGTTAGTCGATACCGAGGGGCAAGGCGTGGAGCGTGTCACTGAGCACACGGTGGTCGTCAATGGTGTTGAGTACGAGGTGGACTGTCTGATCTTTGCCACCGGCTTCGAGGTTGGCACCGCGTACACGCGGCGTGCCGAGTTTGCCATGTACGGTCGTAATGGCGTCTCTCTCGCTGATGCGTGGAAAAATGGCATGCGCACCTACCACGGCTTCTTGAGCTGTAATTTCCCCAACTGTTTCCACATGGGACTCACACAGACTGGACTGACGGCCAACTTTACCTACATGCTCGATAATCAGGCCAGACATGTCTCTGAGCTCATCACTCTCGTCAATAAACGCAACGCGAGATCGATCGAGCCGACGCCTGAAGCGGAGGACGAGTGGGTCAGGCTTGTCAATGGGCCAAACATGATGACCAAGTACCAAACCGTGTGTACCCCAGGCTATTACAACGGCGAGGGAACCAACGAAGGCCAAGGGTTCCTGCAGGCAGTGTATCCGCACGGGGCACTGGCATTCTATGACATGCTCGCCAAGTGGCGGGAGAAGGGTGACTTCTCTGGTCTCGTTGTGAAGTAACGTCCCACGCACGGGCTCCATGCCCGTGCGTCACCTCGCCTCATGGACACAAGGAGGGTTGCTCATGAAAAGTACGACCACACTCCGACAACTCCTGGCTCGCTCAGGTATGCTCGTTGTCCCTGGCGCACACGATGTGATGACTGCCCGTATCGTCGAGGCTGAGCAGTTCGAAGCTGTGTATCTTGGGGGTTTCGCGGCCTCGGCGAGCGCATTGGGGATTCCTGACCACTCGCTGATTACTATGACGGAGCTGCTTGATCATGCACGGAATGTCGCGGCTGCGGTCAATATCCCGATCCTGGCAGACATCGATGATGGTGGAGGTACACCACTCAGCGTGCGCCGCACGATCCGCTTGGCGGAACAAGCTGGCCTCGCGGCGGTACATGTTGAAGATCTCGTACCAGGCAAACACTTTGTTGGTTTCAAGGACAAATTGTTTTCCAAGGAGCAAGCGGTAGACAAGATCAAAGCGGCAGTTGATGCACGGACTGATCCTGATTTTGTCATCATTGCGCGCTCCGATGCGATCGGCGTGACCTCGCTCGACGACGCGCTGGAACGAGGACAGGCCTATGCAGAAGCAGGAGCAGACATGGTGTTTCTCCCCTATCTGCGTGCGAAAGATACTAAACGGGTGGTCGAGGCATTATCCAAACCGCTATTCAACGTGATTATCGATACGCCCCAGAGCGAGTTAGTCCCAACTGGGCTCAAGGTTGCAGCCTATCCCGTGCAATCATTGTTCATTGCCTACAAAGCAGTACGCGATATGGTCAGAGAACTAAAAGGGTCGGGGACGATCGCCAATTGGGCGCAACGTACTCCCTCGTTTGACGAGTTCAACGACTTCATCGGCGCCAACGAAGCGACAGAGCAAGCCAAACGATATCGCATTGTGTGACACGGATGCAGGCTGACGACCGTCCGCGCTATGGCCTATGAGACTATTCTGTACGAGAAGAAGGGCAAGATAGCCTATATCACGTTGAATCGGCCGCAGATTCTCAATGCCTACAGCGATACGATGGGTGACGAATTGCTTCATGCACACCGTGAGTTTGACCAAGATGAGGACGCGCATGTGCTGATTATCTCAGGGGCCGGGTGGGCGTTTTGTTCCGGCGCCGATGTGAAACAACGCCAACTCCGTCCACTCGATGAAATGAAGCGCCTCGGTGGACCGGCAGGTGGCATCAAGGCCGCCGGTGGATTGCTTGGCCTAGGTCAAACAGTGAACTGGAAACCAGTGATCGCGGCAGTGCATGGTTATGTGCTCGGAGCTGGCTTCGGCCTGGCGATGGCGGCTGATATCATCGTTGCGGCTGCTGGCACGAAATTCCAAATCCGCGAAGTGCAGCGTGGCCTCGGTGGAGCACAGCATTGGGCCAGCACCTGGTTCTGGGGCGGTGGTCGCTTCGCCACCGAGATCGCTCTCACTGGTCGTTATTTTTCGGCTGAAGAAGCAGCCCAGTTCGGTATTGTTAACCGCGTGACTCCGGTGGGAGAGGTTGTCGCAGGGGCAGAACAATTAGCCAACGAGATTATGGCCAATCCGCCACTGTCCGTTCGCGCCAACGTACGCGTGTCGCGTTGGTTTGCTCGCCGCATGGAAGAAGAGTGTACCTATTATACTGGTGGCGTAGGTTTACACTTGACAGAAGATTTTCGTGAGTCCGCCCAGGCCTTTATCGAAAAACGGCCAGCGAAGTTCAAAGGGCGCTAAGGGTGGTGGAACAAAGGAGGGTCCTATGGCTACACCTATGCCGCAAAACCTGACCGGTGTCCGTGTCTTGGACATTACGCAATATATCGCTGGTCCCACCTTGGGCCGCATGCTGGCTGATCTTGGCGCCGAAGTTGTGAAGCTCGAAATGCCACCAGGCGGGGAATTCTCACGACGCGGTGGGTTTCCACCCCGAGTTGAGGGCCAGGCTCCTGCCTATCTCTATTACAACCGTGGGAAGCGCAGTATCTGTATCGATTTCAAGCGACCGGAAGGTGCGACCGTTGTGCTCGATCTCGCATCGCATTTTGATGTGGTGATCGAGAACTACACGCCAGGGGTGTTGAGTAAGCACGGCCTGACGTATGAAGCCTTTAAAGCCCGCAATCCACGCATCATCATGTGTTCGATCTCAGGCTTTGGCCAAACGGGTTCGCGTGTCAACCGACCAGGCAATGATATGACTGCGCAAGCATTGTCGGGACTGTTGCATCTCACCGGGAATGAGGACGGTACTCCTGTCTATCCGGGCATGTACCTTGCCGACGGTGGTGGAGGCGTGAACGGCACTGCCGCGGTGCTGGCTGCGCTGTTCTATCGTGAGCGCACGGGGCTCGGCCAGTATATCGACATATCACTGTACGAGTGTCTGTTTCATATTCACGATGTTTTCTTGATGCAGCACTTGTTCACCTACGGTGATTACAATCCTGGACCCACTGGGCGCCACCGTCCCGGCGCCACACCGTGCGGACTGTTTCGTACGCGTGACGGCTGGATTATCTTGACCATCCTCAACCATCAGTGGGAGCGGTTCGCGAACGATATGGACAAACCTGAATTGTTGACCGATGCGCGCTTTAACCCCTACACTGCCCGCTGGGACAATCGCCACGCGCTTGAGGTGATAGTTGAAGACTGGCTACGCTCGCTCGGCGGTCGTGATGATGTCTTGAAGTTTTTGCTTGACCGTCATTATCTCGCTGCACCAGTGCAGGACCTGCGCGAGACGGTTGAGATGATCAAGCGCGAAGGCCGCGGCGCGCTGCAGAATCTCAACGTGCCGGGCTACGGGGACATCCCACTGCCCAAGGTTCCCTATTTGTTCTCCGAGACCACAGTTGAGTTTCAACCGATTATGTCGATGGTGGGCGAGGACAATAGAGATGTCTTACGTGACTTTCTTGGCTACAGCGAACAGAAACTGAATGAACTCCAGGCCAGTGGTATTCTGATCGAGGACCACGAACTTGCCAAAATCCGTGAACGCAGGAAGTCCTGAATGAGTCATTCTACAGAAGTTTAGCCCAGCAGAGTTGTCACCCTGAGCGCAGCGAAGGGGCGCTCAAAGAAATTCGTCGCTCTCCAGAGACACACAGGCAATACCGCAGCGCAACGTGCCTGCGAATGTTCTCGGGTCGGATTCAGTGCCCCAAGGATAAGGAGCAGAAACACATGGAAACGACGATCAAGGTCAAAGTACAACCGCTGACCCCGGAGACTTTTCGCCCCTATGGGCAGGTCCTGGAGAGTCGCAATCCACTGTATCCTGAAGTCAACGATGGCCAGTCTTCAGTGGTGATGTTGCAACTCAAACAGCATCCGAAACGGATCGGTATGATGGCGTTCCACTTCTCCTATAATCAAACGTTCATTCCTGTGGTCGGTGCGATGGTCCTGGTAGTAGCGCCACCGCCGCGCAATCGTGACGCCGAACCCGCCGCATACGAGGTGGACTATGAACGAGTGGCGGCCTTTGTCGTGGAGCCTGGACAGGCCGTGTTGATCGCCAAAGGCGCGGGCCACAATGTGGTCCCGGTCGGCGCCGAGTGTACGGCCATTAGCGTGACAAAACATCATGGCGCGGGTATCAATCAACTGCTCGATGTGGTTGAAGGCCGCGCCAAGCAGGCGCAGTCAACCGCGGTTATCGAGTATGTGTACTTTGGTAAGCGCGATCAGCGCTTTGTCGAGATCGAACTATAAGTGAGCAGCAGCGCCAGTGCATCACTTTGTACGTTTCCCGTGCCCGTTGGCCCTTCGCCAGGCTCAGGGCGAACGGGCGACATGGGGTGCGTCTAACGCGGCCGTTCAGGCTGTGCGTGTCGAAGGGTGAACGACGCTAAGAACACTAGAGGGTGCTCACCGACAATCCGCCTTATATCCCATACAACCGATGCACGTTGTCATAAGTGATCTTGCGCGTCACCTCCTGCGGAATTCCTACAAAGTTCTGCGAGATCACTTCGCGTGAGCGCGGCCAGGTTGAAGCGCGATGGGGAAAGTCTGACGCCCACATCAAGTTATCTGCGCCAGAGAACTCATAGGTCATCACCCCAGGACGGTCGTCTTGAAATGTCGCATAGACCTGCCGTTTGAAGTAATCGCTTGGCTTCATGGTGATCGGAGTGGGATCGACATAGCGTAGAGTACGGTAGCATTCATCCAAACGATACAAATAGTGAGCAATCCAGCCGATGTCGTTCTCAGCCGAGACCAGTTTCAAGCGCGGAAAGCGCGCCAAAATGCCATTGTAGAGAAAGTCGAGCAGCGAGGTTTGAATTTCGTGGATGATCGTCACGGTCGATGCCACCCGGCCTTTGCCCATCGTCACGCTCTTCTTGCCGGTGAGGATATGCAGGCTCAGCGGCATGTTCAGGTCTTGCGCCGCAGCCCAAAACGAATCGAAGTGGGGATCACTGAAGGGCACGTCACCCGGAGCAGTGGCGTTGATCATCGCGCCCCGCAGTCCCTTCTTGGCAATACGCTGCAATTCACGCACGGCCTCATCGACATCCTGCAGGGCAATCAAGCCTAATCCGATCAGTCGCTTCGGTGAGTAACTGCAGAACTCCGCTACCCAATCATTGTACGCGCGAAAGCTCGCCCGCAGCAGCTCGACATCTGGCAGATGAAAAAGAAACATCCCCAGCGTGGTATAGAGCACCTCCCCTTCGACGCCATCGATGTCTTGATCTTTGACCCGTTCGACCGGGTCCCAACCACTGGGCCGTGCCTCTTCGTAGCCCACGCTCGAATTGGCCGCGAGATCCTTGGGATCTTTCCCAGCGGCAAACCCACCGCCAACCGGAAACGGCGTCATCCCTTCGGCAACAAACACACTGCCTTTCTTGCCTTCATAGTTGTTGATCACTCGTGGAGCCCGCTCACGCCATTTCTGATCAATGCGTTGCGTCCACAGATTCGCCGGTTCCATCGTGTGAGAATCCGCCGAAAAAATTTGTGCCTGCGCCATAATCGTCCCTCCTTCAACAGGGGATTATCCTGCTAAGGCTGCAAGAGTGTCAAGCTTGTGGAAACACATCGCGCATCTCTGGAATAATCCACAGCGGCGCTTGTCCGTGAGCAACGCGCTCAATATTGGCGTAGCCGTTGCGGAACCGTTTGTGATAGCTGTCCACGGTCGGCCCCGCGCTATGTGGTGTGAGGGTCACGTTTGGTAACTGTAGCAGGGGATTCGCTGGGTCTGGTGGCTCTTTGGCGACGGTATCAAGACCGGCAGCGAGGATCGTGCCGTTGCGTAGGGCGGTGATCAGTGCCTCTTCATCCACGACTTCGCCGCGGCAGGTGTTCACCAAGATCGCCGTCGGTTTCATGCGGGCGAAGGTCTGGGCGTTGATCATGTGACGGGTACTGTCGTTGAGCGGGACGTGTAAGCTGACGATATCGGAGCGCGCAAGCAGTGATTCGAGTGGAACATATTGGACACCTAGCTGTGTTTCCTCCTGTGGACTGCGACGAATGGCATCGTAATAGATCACCTGGGCATCGAAGGCTTTGACGCGTTTGGCGACCTGTGCGCCGATGTTGCCCAAGCCCACCAGCCCAACAGTTTTCCTCTCCATCTCGTAGATATGCACGGTACGCGGGAGTCCCTGATGCCATTTGCCTGCCGCAACATTCTGGTGAAAAGCGACCAGCTTGCGGTAGACTGCGAGCATCAACATCACTGCGTGTTCAGCGACAGCGACCGAATTGGCTCCCCCGTTCGAGCAAACGGGAATGCGTGCTTTCCGTGCGCCTTCGATGTTGACGTAATCGTAGCCAGCACTGATGACCTGGAAGAGTTTGAGGCGTCGCGCCTCAGTATACGCGGAATCTGGCAGAGTGCGGGGAAACCCGAAGAGATACTCAGCCTCGCGCATTGCTCCTGCCGTATCTTCTGCACTGGCACTAGGTGGTAGTCTGTGAAGGCGAAAGCCCGCCGGCTTCATCTGCTCGACCAAAGCGAGAATGTCCGGTGGCATGTCGATCCCTTGAGCAAAGACAATCGTTTCCTCAGCCATGATGTGGTCCTCCCTTTTTCCTCTCATCATCACCACAGCTGAGCCCGGCGATCAATCGCCGCCGTTGGCTACGCGATTGGCGGCAAAGCCGCTCCCGCAAAGCCTCAGCCGGCCGGTCGTATGCACTGTGCGAGAGGAGATTACAAGCGTTTCTTTGCTTCAAGGTCGGCAACCAACGATTGAGCTGCCAGCCAGAAGAACACCGCCGAAATGACGTTCATAACGGTCGAGGCACCCAGCAGTGAGTAGCGAATCGCGTCCGGTGTGCCGATCAGATCATTCATGATGCCCACGGTTTGCGGTCCCAACCCCATGCCGATCATCGTGGTAATGAAGAGGAAGACCGCCGAGGCCATTGCTCGCATCGTCGGAGGCACCAGGTCCTGCGCGGTGGCGAATGCCGGTCCGATCCAAATCGTGCTACAGACACTAGCGGGTAGATACATCAACAGTGCCCAGCGCGTATTTTCCAGCAATAGCGCAGCGGCGACTGTAGGGATCGCTAGCGTTACACCGATGAGACCGATATACATCCGGGCCCGTGGCTCGCGGTGTACCCAACGATCCGCCAACCATCCGCCGAAGAAGGTTCCACCACCGCCACCCAGGGCGGTGATCCACGATAACCAATTGCCGAGTTCACCGGGGGTCATGTGGTGTAGGCGCACGAAGAACGCCGGGATCCACGCCCCAAGTCCGTAACTGACAAAGGCATGGAAACCAGCAGCCAGCGCCAGTCGACGCCCGGTCGGTAGGGAGGCAAAGAAACGCCAGGCGTCTGCGATCGTATACTGTTGCGTCGAAGTCACTGCGTGTTCGCTCATGCCTCTCAGTGGTTCACGAATGGTGAAACGTACCAGCAGTGCCAGGAGAAGGCCGGGTAAGCCAACAACGAAGAACGCCATTCGCCAGCCATAGGCGTCATTGATCCACCCACCCAACCAGAAGCCGATGCCGACGCCGACGTAGATGCCGCTGGCATAGATGGCAATCACGGTTGCGCGTTTTTCCGGCGGGAAGTAATCCGAGAGCAACGAATGTGCTGGTGGCGATGCTCCTGCCTCGCCGATGCCAACGCCAATGCGAGCGAGGGCGAGGTCGGTGAAATTGCGCGACAGTCCTGACACTGCGGTCATTAAACTCCAGGTTGCCAGGCTGATGGCGATGAGGCTGCGCCGCACCCAGCGATCGGCAATGCGCGCGAGCGGCAACCCCGCGAACGTATAGAACACCGCAAAAGCGAAACCGGTGAGGAACCCTAAGGCTGTGTCGGAAACCTTGAGATCTTGCTTGATCGGTTCGAGCAGGATCGCGAGAATCTGGCGATCGATGAAATTAAAGATGTAGACCACGAACAACACTGCCAACACATAGTAGGCATAGGGTCCACCGACAGCGGGACCCGGCTGCGGTGATGATAAGTCCGAACTCACAGATTGTATCTTATCGTTCGGCAGTGACTGTTGGGACGGTGACGACATGACGTTCCCCTCGTCAAGAGTGCTCAGTTCACCGCTCTCGCAAATGAACTGGTAACGCTACGCTCCGCGTTCCAAGAGGTCGAGCGCTCTCGTAGGGGGAGTCGTATAAGACTGTGACTGCGTTAGCGGGGCAAACGCGACTTGTCCTGAAACCACCTGATCATCCGCCCGGCGATGCTAATGCGACCAGGGACAGAGGGCAGGGCGTCGGCACGAAACCACCCGGCTTCGGCAATTTCAGTAGGGTCAAGTTCCAGATCCCCTTCCACATACTCTGCGGTAAAGCCCAACATGAGTGAATTCGGAAACGGCCAGGGTTGACTACCGAAATAGCGCGGGTTGCCGACGGTAATGCCGACCTCTTCCTTGACCTCGCGTACCACACACTCCTCTATGGTCTCGCCTGGTTCGACAAAACCAGCCAGGACGCTGAACATCCCCTTGGGAAAATGGGCAGAACGGGCCAGCAAGATTTCATTGCCACGTTCGACGGCGACAATGATCGCTGGCGACAAGCGTGGAAAGTTCATCAGCCCACATCGCGGGCAAACTTTGGCTCGCTCTTTCTCTTTGGTCTGCGTCGGATTGCCACAACGGCCACAATACTGGTGGGTCCGGTCCCACTCGACAATCTGCACTGCGCGGCCCCCGAGGACGAACAAATCCTCCTCTAGCAGGCCGTAGACTTGTCGCAGGTCTTTGAAGTCCATCCCTTCAGGGATGGATTCGTCAGCCAGATCCACCGCATGACACGGGATGCCATCGTAGCGACCCAGGTAGTGGCGCTGGACGATTGTTACCCCTAACTCTTCGACCCGCTCGCGCAGGGGCACGCGCAAGACGTTATCCGCGATCTCAACTAACAGTCGGTTACGATGAAAGGCGAACCACCACGACGGTCCGCTATGTTCTTGAGCCGGTGCGACTTCGGAGACGAACGTTCTCTGCATGCCGAACAGCGGCAACGCGCGTGGGTCCAATGCGTCTTTTCCTGACATTGAGGCTCCCTCCCCAGGGTCGGTTACACTGCGGGAGCATAGCAAACTTGCGAAAGATGTCTTCCCCCAGGTGAGTGATTATGCCATCTGTGAATCACCGCCAGAAGCTGATGGCGCTCCGCAGTACACTGCGGAGCGATGCGTTCCCAGCATGGCCTCTCCGCCACGCTGGAGCTTACCCTTTAGGTGAAAATGCCGTTGGACGCAGAATACAACTACTCACCCTCGCCACCAGCGGGCCATTCTTCTCAGACGCTGCGCGCGCCTGCTGCCACTCTGGATCAGCCTGGAACGCAGCCCAGCTCTTTTCTCGCTCTCCAAGATTCGCATAGCCCAGCATATACACCAGCCGGTTGCTGGTACCGAACATTTCAGTCCAGTAGCCGATACTCGTGATGCCATGCTTGGCAAAGAGCTTCAACGTGTGGTTGGCGAAGCGGTTGTTGAGGTCTGGGAGTTTTCCCGGCATCGCATCGTAAATGCGCCACTCCTGAACGTTGGTGGTAATTTTCGGTTCCGGTGAGTACGGCGTGCGTTGCAGCATCGTGTTGTGAATGCGCGCGACAACGGGTCCTTCCTTCTCGGTTTCCTTTGCAACCTGCTGTTTCCAAGCCTCGTCGGCTGCGAATGCCCCGAGCTTCTTCTGACGCTCGTCTATGTCTTCGTACATCCACATGTACGAGATCTGGAAGGCGGTGCCAATTTCTTCCGTCCAGAAACCGAGCGTATTGAGCCCATGTTTTTCAAACAAGGCCGCCGCAACTTTGAGATGGGTGTGCAAGGCTGCGAACTTGCCTGACGTTGCTTCGTACGTTCGCCATTCATAGATCATGAGAATCCCTCCTTTAACGATTGAAATACAATTTGCGCCCTGGGCGTGGCCACTCCATAGCCCGTAACGGACTACTAGTGAGTGCTACATATGCGGCCCTCAGGTCTGGTCCGCAATGGGACTATGGAATCAACACCCCACGCCCTGGCAGCCGTCCAGCGATCAGGTCATGCATCGCTTCGTTCACTTGGGCGAGACGATACTCACGCGTCGCCAGTTTGACGTGCCCTTGCGCAGCCAGCGTCATCAATGCCGACAGTTCCGAGTAGTTACCGACGAGCGTGCCCACGACACTGAACTCGCTAAAAATCATGTCGATGGCTGGAACCTGTACGACGCCACCATAGCCCACGACATAATAGGTGCCACCGCGCCGTAACATGGCCATGCCCTGGTCTGGCGTTCCTTTCTCACCGACAAAGTCGATCACCGCATCTGCGCCACCATCAGTGAGACGACGCACATCATCCACTGCCCCAGGTCCACCTAACACCTGGTACTGAAACCCCATATCGGTGGCGAGCTTCAATGCCTGTTGCGAGCTATCGACAATGATAATGGTGCCAGCGCACAACGCCCGCAGCACTTGCGCCGCAATATGTCCCAGGCCACCAAAGCCAATGATGGCCGCTGTCATGCCGGGCTTCAAGATGTCAGCTGCCTTGCGGGCGGCCCGGTACGCCGTGAGCCCAGCATCGGCGTACGGAGCCACCGATTTGGGTTCCAGATTGGCCGGGAGTTTAATCAGCGACCGCTCTTTCGTATGCAGGAACTGGGCAAAGCCACCGTCGTGACTGATGCCGGGAAACGCGCTGTTCTGGCAATGCATATCTTCGCCCCGCCGACAGGCAGAGCAGGTTCCATCAGTGATCAAAGGATGCACGATCACAGGGTCGCCTGCTTTGACGGTCTTTACACTCGGACCGGCTTCATGGACCCAGCCAGCATTCTCGTGGCCGAGAATATAGGGGAGCGAGCGGTCGACTTTGGCGCGCCATATTCCTTCGACGATATGCAAATCCGTGCGACACAGCCCGGCACCACCCACCCGCACAATGACATCGTCGGGTTCCTGAATCGTCGGATTGGGTAGTTCCTCCAGTTGCAGCAATTGATCGCGTTTCAGCGTTTCATCGAAGGTATGCAATCGTGCGGCTTTCATAGCGTCTCCCTCGTGGCGATAGTGTTTGTGATGATCCTCTCGTGGGCCTCATACACCACAGGCACGGTAGACGTCAACGGAAAGAGCGTCCGCACGCTCGGCGGAAATGATAGGTGATAGATCTTGCGTGTCGAACCTGATCAGGAATGCCTTGATACAGATTCGACACCATGCGTAGATGAACAGACAGTGATAATCACTCTCTGTCCGTTATAACGAATCGGCAAAGCCCTTGATGTCGCGTTGGGTCGCTGCATAGACGTCAGGCAGTGCCTGGCGGAACAGGACGTCAGCGGCATGACACGTACCGTTGACCGTCCGGCTGTACACGCGAACTCCGGCGGCCATGAGCTTCTGGTAATATTTCAAACCCTCATCTCGTAAGGGATCGAGCTCATTCACCGAGACGACGTGTGGGGGCAGCCCTTGCAGGTCGTCTCGTGTCGCATGATACGGCCAGCACAGCGGGTTGGTGCCGTTCTTCTGCTCAGGATCATAGACAGAGGCCAACACCCCCATCTGATCGCAGGCGATCAGATAGCCATCGTTTTCATACAGAGACGGCAAGTCTTTGCCCTTTTGTGCCCACGCACCATAAATATAGGGACATAAGGCATACACGCCATTAATCTGCGCAAGCTTGCCATCCTTCTTGGCTTTCAATGAGACGGCTAGGGTCAGGTTCCCGCCGCCCGACTCACCGGACACCACGATCTTCGAGATTTTCAAGGAAGCCTTGTGATCGAACGTCCACTGCAGGCCGCTCATGCAGTCATTCAAACCGGCAGGGAAGGGGTGATTACCTAGTCTGCCCCCGCCATTACGAAATTCGACGCCAACAACCACCATGCCCTGTGCTGCAAGCTCATCGCGCCAGCGCACGTAGGTCGCATCGGCAGCAGCCAGCAGCACCATGCCGCCGCCGTGAATGTGATACACGCAGGGCAGTGGTCCAGCGGCGTTCTTGGGCGTGTGGATATACAAGCTGATGTCGTTGCCGTCTACACCTTTTATGACCTCAGTGCGTCGCCCTACATTTGTGATTGGCAGGAGGTTGGCAAACAACGCCGAGAATACGGCGTCCATGCCGGCCTCATTGGCTGCGACGTAGTCGAGTTTGGCTTGCATTGATGAGTTGACGTCTACTGGCGCGGGCGGTGGGGCACCGTCCAAACCGAAGGGCGCGCAGGCAGCAATGAGACGCGGATCAGCTCGTGGATCGGTCCGCAAAACCCGGTCGGGACTGCTAAGGCGGCCAGGCAACAGAGGCTGTTCGCTGAGATTACCAGTCGATGTTGTCATGGGAGTCATCCTTTCTTTGTGCAAGATGCAACTGTGACATATCACCTCTAGCTTGTCGAAGGGAGGTTTGTCTTGGGTTCATTTCTATGCCAATGCATGTTTCTTGTAAGCGGTTACTTTCCATCGAGCGCGAATACATACAATTTGTTATTGTTCACGCCGCCGAACATGCCAAAGCCGGAGCCCCAGTAGACGCGTCCATAGGCGACCGCGGGATGGGTGCCAACTGACCCACCGGCGGCAAACCGCCACAAAATCTCACCGGTCGCTGCATTAAGCGCGTACATTTGGTTACCTGTCGGCGCCATCGACCCGACGTACACAACACCATTGGCAACTACGGGTGCCGCATACGCGGCAGCGTTCTGTGGGTCACCCACTTGCCACAGGATCTTGCCGGTGGCCGGATCGAGGGCAGCCCATGACCCTCCGGTGACAACGGTTCCCGAGGTCAAACGGTGTGGCACATGCTCCAGATTGGTCAGTGTCACGTAGAGACGTTGCCCATCATACGCTGCACCCCACGTCAGACCACCAGGCTCGGACCAGGGGCCGACGAGCGTGTGCCACAGCACCTCACCGGTCTCACCATCGAACGCCCACTACACGCCACTCTTCTGTGCGATGCCGACAACGTCACGCGTGCGGCCGCCAATAGTAGCTGTGTAGATCTGGGGCGAACCAGCGGCAAATGCCCAATTGAGAAAGTCACCTGGCGGAGGGCAGACCCGGACAGCTGCAGCACGGCCAATAGTGTGTAGCGGAAACGGGCATGTCACGCGTGGTAGTTCACCACAGACCATTTCCCACACCTTGACTCCTGATCCAAAGAACGTCCAGCGTGGCGTGCCAGTGGCCAGGTCTACTGCAGTGATGGCGTTGAAGCGGGCATCGGCAGGATAACAATCAGGGTTCCAGTCATCGGCAGCCGCCATGAGGCAACGTGTAACCGACTCAGGCTGTGAGTACTGATGATCGGTACCGAAGTACACAAGTCCCGTCGCGACGTTGGCGCCGGGGACGCTAATAATTGCTCCGCCACTCCAGCTATCCAGCTTGCCGCCGTTGTCGGGCATGGTCCAGGTTCTCCATACGATCTTTCCCGACTTCACATCGAGTGCCACCAGGCTACCACGGAAATTCGATCGCGCTTTGCGATCCTTGAGAAACTTCATGCCTTCGTTTGACGAGACACCAACGTACACCCGCTCACCCACGACGATCGGTGACCCTGTCACCTGCGCCGAAGGATGTTCATCGAGTCGTGTGATCCATCGTCGCTCTCCGGTCTCGGCATCGATGGCAATCATGTGTGCGCCACTGCGATCGCCGAAGATCACTAACCGATCGGTGACCACGACACTGGTCCGTATCGCTGAGTCCGCGACCCCATTGTATTCAGACGCGGCGTGAGACCAGCGTACGGCACCAGACTGACGATCGAACTTCCACAGCTTGCCGCCAGCATCGGGGACATAGATTGCGTCGCCAACGATGGTGGGTGTCTCCCAGTTGTCACCGGTAGTGCTCAAGGTATGGACAGGTGCAAGGCGACTGACATTCGCTGGACTGAGAGTCGTCTCCAGAGGCTGGTGGCGACTGTTCAGCGGATCGCCATTGCTCATGGGCCAGTCAGCCGCGTGAGTACACTTTGCGGCAATAAGCGCGAACACCGTACTCATCATCAATACAGTTGCCGCGCGCAGACAGCGCTTATGCGTTTGCTTGGGCCTCATTGGCACGTACTCCCTCTTTGGTGAGGGAGCGAACATAACCGAAGCATGACTCCCCGGATAGGCGTGCCTACGCAGCGAGAAGGCGGCTAACACCACCGAACTATGCTCCGATAGCTCCCTCAAGCCTTTCGCCGTGCATGCGTCTGGGCTCTGGCGACATTTTCTGCTACTACACAGTAAGGAGAGACAGTCATGAAAACCTTCTTTGAGTACTTTCTGGATGAAGTGGAACGCCGACAAGCGGCAGGGGAATTGGATGAGGAGACTGCGCAACAATGGCTCGCCGACTTGCAAGGTCAATTGCAAGCCTACGCTCAAGACGACCCACATGCACCTCTCGTGCAAATGCCTGTGCGTCACTAAATCAATCTAATGTAGACATCGACTGTGTGTAATTCATACGAAGGAGACTAAACAATGAGTGAGACTGCTGTCCACACGACCCCAGCCCGTATGCCGACGATTGAAGAGCTTGGCTTTGATCCCGAAGAGCTGCGCCGACGCTACGCTGCCGAACGGAGCAAGCGTCTGCGAGAAGATGGCAACAATCAGTATCAAGAAATTATTGGCCAGTTCGCGCATTACAATGTCGACCCGTATGTGGAACCAGGCTTCACTCGCCCCGCCCTGCACGAAGAGCTTGATGTCCTGATCATTGGCGGTGGCTTTGGTGGTTTGCTGGCCGCCGCACGGTTGCAAGAAATCGGCGTAACCAATATTCGCATCATCGAGAAAGCCGGAGATTTTGGTGGCACCTGGTATTGGAATCGCTATCCAGGAGCGCAGTGCGACGTCGAATCCTATGTTTACCTGCCGTTGTTAGAAGAGACCGGTTATATGCCCAAGGAGAAGTACTCCTTTGCGCCGGAGATTCTTGCCCATGCCCAGCGCATCGGTCGCCATTTCAAGCTCTACGACCGTGCCTGCTTTCAGACGCAAATTAGAGAAGCACGCTGGAATGAAGAGACAACGCGGTGGACAGTCACGACGGATCGCGACGATGTATTCAACGCACGTTTTGTGATCATGTGTAGTGGTCCGCTAAACCGTCCCAAGTTACCAGCCATTGCAGGTATCGAGAAGTTCAAGGGACATACCTTTCACACCAGTCGCTGGGACTACCACTATACCGGCGGCGATAGCGCCGGGAATTTACACAAACTGCACGACAAACGGGTGGCGATTGTTGGCACTGGCGCAACGGCCATCCAATGCGTCCCTCATCTTGGTAAACATGCCAAACAACTGTACGTGTTCCAACGGACGCCCTCTTCCGTGGATAAGCGGGGCAACATGCCGACTGACCCTGAATGGGTCAAGACTCTCACGCCCGGTTGGCAGGCCCACCGCAACAACAATTTCTGTACGCTTATGGCCGGGCGGCCAGTTGACGAAGATCTTGTCAACGATGGCTGGACGAGCCTCTTCAAGAAGCTCACGCGGCTGTTTTCGCGCAGGAACAACGCTGACCTTACCGAAGACGAGCGGACGCAACTGGCGGAGATCGCTGACTTTCAGCAGATGAACGAGATTCGCGCGCGGGTCTCGACGATCGTCACCGACCCACGAACCGCAGAGGCGCTCCAGCCGTGGTATGGGCAATGGTGCAAACGCCCTACGTTCAACGATGACTATCTCCCGACCTTCAATCGCCCTACCGTCAAACTCGTAGATACAAAAGGCAATGGTGTGGATCGGGTGACCGAACACGGTGTTGTCGTGAATGGCGTGGAGTATGAAGTTGACTGTTTGATTTTCGCGACCGGCTTCGAGGTTGGCACCGCGTATACCCGGCGGGCGGAGTTCGAGCTCTACGGTCGCGATGGTCTACGGCTCAGCGATGCCTGGGCCGGAGGGATGCGCACCTATCATGGGTTCCTGAGTTGTGACTTCCCGAATTGTTTCCACATGGGCTTGACCCAAACGGGTTTGGCTCCCAACTTTACCTACTTAATCGAAGGGCAGGCGCAGCATATTGCGCAGCTCATCGCGACGGTCGACGCCCGTCAGGCGAAGACCATCGAACCGACGCCTGAGGCTGTGGCAGAGTGGATCGAGTTGATGTCGAAACCCAACGCCCTGACCGAGTACCAAAATGCCTGTACCCCTGGCTATTACAATGGCGAAGGGAAAAACACTGGTATCGGCTTCGTCGGGACGCAGTATCCGCAGGGGGCGCCCTCGTTCTTCAAGATGCTTGCCCGTTGGCGTGAGCAGGGCGATTGCAAAGGCCTCATCATCGAGTAGGTCAAGAGGCATGAGGAGACAACGCACGCTCAATTAAACCTCGAGACATTGGCGCAGTTGGGGTAGCGTGCGCTGTGCGCACGATCTTCCGGCACGTAAGGAATTTCGTGCCCATGGCGCACGCTACGGCCTCTCGGTTCCCTAGCAAAAACGTACCAATGGTGATCCGGTTTAGACGCCCTTTCTCGCCTCTCTCGTGCTAATACTTATCGTGGTGTTTGATCCACTCTTGGGTGTCCGAGAGTCCGACTTCATCGCGTCCTTTCGGTAAGACATCGAGATGGTGATAGGCCCCGTTGAGCCTGTCTAATCCGCGCCCAGAGCAGGAGTAGGTAGTGTAGCAACACACTGTCAACTACTTTGTGCGCAGTAAGCAACGCTCGGGAAAATAAGCGGGCGGATAGACGCAGCGGACTGATGCGCTCCGCTGCGTCTGCGCGGCAGTTTAGAAAAAGACAAAGGAGCGGACCACGACGTTCTTGCGGCAGGGCGCGTCCGCTGGCGTGGTTGGGTCAATGGTTGCTGCGTGGAAAGACCAGCGAGAGACCGAACCGTCAGTGACAGAATCATAGCATTTCAACATGGACACCTCAGTGGGCTGCTGCTGAGGAATCCAGTACCACTCGTGGTTGGCACGATAGGTGAAGCGCGTGGTCTCGCCGACGCGGTCGTCGTAGACGCGGTAGTTGGTGATGTATGGCTGGTCGGCAAACGACGGCCAGGCACACAACACGAAGGGATTCTGGCGTATGGTATCCATCGGCTTGGCCAGGTTGATGGAAATGAAGCGGCGCGACATCTTCGCGTCAGCCTCAGCCTCAGTGTAATGCACTTCGCGCCCGAAGTTACGCAGGTTCTTGGTCAACAACTCACGGCAGCGCAAGCGACCGCTGTTGTCGTTCAGATCATTGTGCACGAGGTAGGCGTAGTTGGCGTTCACCCCTGGATTCTTGTTGGCCTGGTCTTCCGTGCGATCGCCTTTGTAGTCCTTGTCGAACACGTCGTGATTGTAGACCAGCGCATCGGTCGCGCCGGGGAAAAACTCCAACAGCAGCTTTTCCATTTCCGGGTAAAATACGCGCTCCACTTCTGCAGCGTCATAAAAATTTTTGCACTTGGACTCACAATGCGCCAGCGCCAGGCCTAGCTTGTCCATACACGCGGCGCTGGAGGGCGACAGCCCAGGGTAGTACTCCGCGATGCGTCGCGCGTCGCGCAATACGTGCGGAAAATAGAGACAGCGCCGTCCGATGTTTTGCTCTTCCTTGCGCAACGCCTTGGCATCAGCTTCGCGCGCTGGGTCCCGCCACAGCGCATTGGACGGGACGATGGAGTACGATGGTGCTTCGTGGACGGAGTAGCGCATCGGCAGTGCTACTGCACCTGGAGGGGCGGTGATGTTATTCGCCCGTATATAGTCCATGCACTCTGCGTAGCTGCGAAAACCCACACCCCATTTGGTCTTGATCGGGCCGGGAGGAGTATTTTCGATCATGTCGATCACCGCTTGCCCTTCCCCCTCAGCAATCTGGCGTAGCGCGGCTTCTGTTGCTGCCGTGGTTCCCGCATCCCCGTTGCGATCCAACGTCATGTACGATAACCCGCCGTTCGCTGCGATGGGGGGCGGTTGCCCTTTTGTAAGTTGAAGCGAGGGTACGTAGGCCGACGAAACGTTCGCCGTAACCCCCGTAACGTAGTTCTCGCTGGTCCTGAGCTGACCCATAGCGTCCCTCCCAGTGAAAGATGCCCCACCGTGGCATACAGGGCTAGTCGTTGCAAGGGCTTATCTTTCCCGGCGACACGCACGTCTGTTGCTCTCGCTCTGCCATCGCGGCGTAGATACTGCAGCACCTGGCACGGGCGACTTTGAGTCCGGCATCGATCCCATGGGTCCGACGGAGCGAGAAATCAATCAGGTTCCGACCATTGGCTGCTGCATAGCAACGAGCGGCTTTGCTCGCGATCAACATTTGCACATGCAGGGCATTGAGAACAATGGTTTCGACTATCTGCGCTTCGATCACCGGTGCCGTAATCTCCATCACCGGTTCTTGGGCGAAACAGCATGAACCCTCCGGCAGCGCGTACACCTCGCCAGTGAATCTCAACGTCGCCAGGTAATCGAGAAAGTCGGACCGAAAGCGACCAGTGCTGCGCAAGAAATCGATTTCGTCAGGTGCAAAAGCAAACCCTTCAAGGATATGAAGGACCTCCTCAAGACCTGCGGCAACGAGAAAGCCGCGCCCCTTGGGTAGAGAGCGAACAAACACACTGAATGTCGCTGGGGCAAACATACGGTGCTGAAAATAGCTCGCAGCCATGGTCAGTTCATACAAGTCCGTGAACAGAGCTGACACCGGAGAGTGCATCATTAGGGCAGAGATTATGCGGTAGGGACTCGGTGGTCAACGCATGCTCGTGGTCACGCGCTGCGGCTGGCAGCGTATGGTTTCTCACGTCCAGTGAAATCTCTCCTCGCACGCTTTACGAAGGTGGGGACTGAACACATCAGTCACAACTTAAGCCGTTAGCAGCAGCATAATTTCCTCTCGCTCAGGGAGAGGGCTAGGGTCAGGGGATAAACAATAGCGGGTTTTCTCTTGGTCCCCTCATCCTGACCTTCTCCCCTTTTCGGGGTAGGCTTTTACGCTGAGAAAAGACGAGACGTCATTCCCGCGAATGCGGGAAGCCAGGGAGAATACGCAATCGTTCAGGGGTGAAGCTCCTGGATGCCCACCTGCGCGGGCATGACGAACAGGCGGATCCTCACGAGGGGAAATCCGCGCCAATTGTGGCTTGGATAAAAACCTACCCTTATGAGGACCTTCTCCCGGGGGGAGAAGGAAGCCATACGCGCGGCGCTCCACCTAAAACACAAGGATTTTTCCTTAAGTTGTGACTGGTGTTCGTGGTGTTCCCCAGGCCATGAATGGCCTGGCTATCGCTAGGCGTCCCTACGGGACGCAACAGAGCATGATCGGACCGCAGAACTTATTCCTGCGTGCTTACCTGCACGAATACTGAGTCAAAAGGACATGCTCGCGAACACGGAACCGCGCTACAGCTGTGGTGACGAGGCATGTCGGCACTATTTTTGGATACAAAAGAATGCCATCGGCGGTTGTTACAACTTCCGCAAATGGTGGAAAATGTTGCAGCCGTTTCCTCATCGCGTGAGTATCGATTGAGCGGTGGAGCGGAGAAATGAAAGAAAAGGAAACTACACAGCCACAGCCCAGCAATGTGACGGACACACCCTCGCTTCACTCCGATGACTTTGCCGCGATCGTCCAGAGTGAAGAACGCTATCGAGCGGTGATCGACGCATTGACCGAGGGTATATTATTCCTCGACAGACGCGGCGTTGTACGGACCTGGAACGCAAGAGCGGAACATCTCCTTGGTCTCTCGTCCGAGCAGCTACGGGGCGAATTTCCCTTTGACCCGCAATGGCGGACGATACACGAGAACGGTGCCCCGTTTGTACGCACCGCTTATCCAGGGAGGTTCACGCTCGCGACTGGCCAGCCGTGTTTTGGCGTCATCATGGGGATTGAAAGACCTGGGACAGAGCGGACCTGGCTCTCCATCAACTCTCGTGCGATTTGCTGCAATCAGGAGCAGACGCCAGCTGCGGCCGTGGTCTCCTTTGCTGACATCACCGAACACAGGCGGAAGGAGCAGGCGCTACAGGACTCTGAACGATTTGCGCGGGCGACCGTCGACGCGCTGAGTGCGTCGATCGCCATTCTTGACGAGACCGGTACGATCATCACCGTCAATCAAGCCTGGCGTGACTTTGCTCTTGCCAACGCTCCTGGGACCAGTGGGCTCGGCGAGGGGACGAACTATCTCGCAGTCTGTGATACCGCGGCAAATGCAGGTGTGGAAAGCGCGAAAGAGTTCGCTGCTGGCCTTCGCGCGGTCATGCACGGGGAGCAGGATACCTTTTCGCTTGACTACGACTGCCACGCAGCCAACGAACAACGCTGGTTTACCGGACGTATCACCCGATTTCACGGAGCTGGGCCTCTGCGAGTCGTGGTTGCGCACGAAAACATCACCGTGCGGAAACAGGCCGAGGAACGTTTGCAGGAACATGAACGGCTGGCGACGATCGAGGCAACTGCCGCGACTTTTGCCCACGAAGTTGGCAACCCGATCAACAGCATCGCCACGACCCTGCAGTTATTACAGCGGCGTCTGAACGTGCTCGCCACACCGCCAGAAGAAAGCATCATGGCCCCGGTACGGAATATCGCCAGTGAAATCATCCGGCTCACCCAGCTCCTCAATGATTTTCGCGCGCTTGCCAATCGAGTAAAGTAACGCACAGAGAGTGATAATCTTCGGGGTATAGGGTGAACAGCTACGCCGCGGCATGAAAATTGACGAGCAAAATCGGTGATGCTGCTTATCGCCCAGTTTGCCGCGGAAATCCCCCGCGCTCTGCGCGGCTCCCGTTACAAAGGTGGCGGTTCCGATTCCCCCCTTTGTAACGGGGGGTAGGGGGGATTTTATCAGCCGAGGATTACCGAATCTGAATGTCAAACCTCATAAGACATGGTGACCTGTTCAGTCTAAGCTTCTCAAACTGGGGCGAGTGTCACTGCGTGGCTACTAAGGACCCCTCTTCATACGTGCATAGCGAACGCCGAACACTATTGACTACTGTGGGGGGAAAGGGCGGTGGACCGCACGCAGAAACACCCGGTTGGCGTTTCTGCGTTGGTTGGTGAGACGATTTACAGCGTCATGCCATAAAACTCCGCGACGTTGTCATGCAGAACCCAGTCCTTCTGCTCGTCGGTCAAGGACTGCGAGTGTTCGCGGAGGAGTGCCTGCGAATTAGGCCAGGTTGAATCGCTGTGCGGGAAGTCATTGGCCCACATCAGGCGGCGCGGATTCAACATGTCAGCGCTTCTGAACGCGACCCAATCATCCTGGAAGGTCATATAGATATGCTCGCTGAAATACTGGCTCGGCATCTTCGACAACTTACTGGTCGTGAGCCAATAGCGATGACGATCATAGGCGTGGTCCATACGGTACATGAAATGCGGGACCCATCCAGCGTCTGCCTCGACGCACGCGATCCTGAGGTTCGGATGCCGCTCGAACACCCCACCAAAAATGAAGAGACCCATGATGTCCTGATTGCCACGGATAATCGACAGGAAGGAGTTGATCCGCGGCCCACGAGGAGCAACAGCGATACCTTCGCGCGACGTCAGAATGTGGAAACTGAGCGGCATTTTTAACGAGATCGCGGCCTCGAAGAACTCATCATAGATGGGGCTGTCGTAATCTTCCTGCATGGGAAAGCCGGGCATCATCACACCACGTAGGCCCATAGCCTTCATTTTCTCAAGGTCCTTAATGCCTTCCTCAGGGGTCCGCATCGCGGTCTGACCGAGTCCTAACAGCCGATCGGGGTGGGCGTTGCAATACTCGGCGATCCACAGATTGTAGGCGTCGAAGCACGCCTTCTTGTAGTCACCGTCTGGATGGTTGCACAGGATCATCCCGACGCTGGGATAAATGACCTCGGCGGCCACACCGTCGCGGTCCTGATCGGCCATGCGTGCTTGCGGGTCCCAGCCGCCACGATGGAGATCCGCAAACTTCGCGAACCGCGCTGAGGTGGCCAGGCCTTCAGCGGAAACGCCCGCCGCCGCGACGAGTCCCATGGGAATGGTTTGCTTCATCCCGTCAATGATGTAGGTATCTCCGCTGTTGTCATTCCACACTACGTGTGGGGCAATGTCCTTGTACTTCTTGTCGATCCGGGCCGTGTATGTGTCCGGCGGCTCCATCACGTGAGAATCTGAGGAGATGATAGGTTTTCTGATGATACTGTTCGCCATGCTGCGCCGCTCCTTTCTTCAACTGTGAGGCCGCCGTGTATATTTGATTAGGCGTGCCTCCATTCTGGTTTTGTGACTCTGCAGATCGGGTCCACTCATAGATATAACTACCAGTGGAGCACCTCACTGTGCTAGGGTGTATCAGAAAACAGGACCACGTCAATGCGATGCCATACTGTTCGCTGGGGAGGAGCAGACAGACTCTCCTTTGCGCGCGGAACCGGCCCGTTTGCCTAAACCAAGAAGGAGGGATGATCATGAGCGTTCTCGATGGACCGCGCACAGAGTGGCGAAGGATTTTTCACGAAGGACAACCGAAGTGGGTACAATCCGAAGGCGACGCCGTACTGCTGGGCGATGGTCGTCAACTGGCGGAGACCGAAGTCTCGTATCTGCCGCCATGCGAGCCGACCACGATTCTGTGCATTCATTTGAATTATGAGTCTCGTCGCTTGGAATTCCGCGCGCCACAGATCGACACGCCAACCTATTTCCAGAAGCCGACCACCGCACTGAACAGTCACCGCGGCGCGTTAGTACGGCCACAAGGCACGCAGTATCTCAACTACGAGGGCGAGGTAGCGGTGATTATCGGTAAACCCATGCGCAACATCAGCCGCGAAGATACCTGGGCGTACATCGCAGGCTTTGCCCCTGGTAATGATGCCGGCAGTCAAGACTTCCGTGATACCGACGCCGGTTCGATGCTGCGTGTAAAAGGGATGGACGGCTTTTGCCCGCTCGGTCCAGGTATTGTCAGCGGTGTTGATATTCGCAAGGCCACGCTCCGTACCTACGTCAACGGCAAGATCGTCCAAGAAGGAGCGATCAGTGAGATGATCTTTCCGATTGATTACATCCTGGCCGATCTCTGTCGCTATATCACGTTGTTACCTGGCGATGTGATTATGTCCGGTACACCGCGCAACTCGCGCCCGATGAATGTTGGTGACCTTGTCGAAGTTGAGGTCACAGGTGTAGGTCGACTCTCTAATCGAGTCGTCGAAGCACCGGCACCGACCCAGCGCGTTGGCCATCAGCCCACAGATACCGATGCCGTGCGGCGTGTGGCGCTGGGGTCGGATTGGTGGGACAAACAAGAAAAGCGCTGAATGGTGAATAGCAAGGGGAGCGTGCTCACTTGCTACATCTCGAGAAACCATCTTTTTACTGTTTGCCTGCGTTCACGCTTAGGTGCATATCGCGGGCGACAAACTTTTTTTGCAAGAATAAGAATGAAACAGTGAAAAGTTCTTACTTTTGGGAAAATGCCCAGTCGCTCGTGTCGTGAGCGGACCCCTTAGAAGCAGTTGAAAAGCCCTTCGACAAACGTAGGGTTAACGGCAACGGAACTGACAAAGGGATGAGAGCCCCTGTTCGTGCTGAGCCTGGTGAAGCACGGTTTCGTTCTTTGCGCCGGCCCCTGCGAAATCTATAAACATCTTCTTAGGCATCCTGTTCGTATGCCAAGATATTCCATCTGGATTTGACTATATTCAAAAATATACTGGTCCCATTACAGCGTGAGCTTCCGGTAAAGCCGCTTGACACCCGAGGTTGAGAGACAGCAAGAGCTGCTGCGTGGTTGTTCGCACCAAACTCTCACGGCCAGACCGATGCAACGA